>DAFX01000005.1 GCA_002495535.1 Euryarchaeota archaeon UBA433 | reverse complement strand
GAACATCCAAATCTCGATGAGGAAATTCCACGGTTTGTCGAACACGTTCAACGCATCGTCGATCGAGGAGGAACAGTTCTCATCCCTGCTTTTGCAAATGGAAGAACACAAGATGTAGTGATGCGTTTGCACAAATACCTTCCACACCTCAACGTCCATGTCGATGGGATGGGGAAGCGCGTTGCTAAAATGCAAATGAATCATCCAGAAACGCTCCGTGATCCTGCAGCCCTCAGAGCAGCATGGTCCTGGTGTAAGCGAGTATCGAGCAAGTCGGATCGTAAGAGAGCTCTCGAAGCAGACGTCATCGTATCAACATCTGGTATGCTGCAAGGTGGCCCCTCGATATGGTACCTCAACAGGTTGCGACACGACACTAAGAACGCAATATTGTTCACAGGCTATCAAGCGAGCGAAACAGGTGGACGGCAACTCCAGAATGAAGGAAAATTGAAGATTTTTGGGAAGGATGTTGAAATTCCACTTGAATGGGACACATACTCGTTTTCCACTCATGCAGGCCACAAAGAAATCGTTGATTTCGCTGCGGCTTGCGAGGCTGAAGAAGTCATCATTTACCACACCGATCCAGTTCATGCCCGCCCACCGCTTGCAGCGGCTTTGGAAAAGAACGGCCACATCGTTCATAATCCAGTCAACGGCATTTCAGAATACCTCGGTGAAGAATTTAGCCGAAGTCATTGAATACAACGACGGCAAGCGATGAACGATTCACATGGCGGCAAAGGCACCGGCTGGCGGAAAGAAGCCAAAGAAGCGCAAGCGCAAGATGCGTCTTTCTCTCAAGCAAAAGAAGATGAACACCACGGGTGATTCTTACAAAGATAACCTTGGTTGGTCAACCGACGTTGGGCGAACCCTCGGCGATGCCCCAGCACCAAAAGGACCTGAAACACTTCGCATTCAATGCGATCAATGTGGCTCGATGCTTAAGATTCCAAAACCCAAAAAATCTCGTTACACAGTAACCTGTTCCTATCCAGACTGTGGCAATGAAATGAAGTTCGAATGAACCTCTGGAACGGTTCGTTATGGCGCCAGAAACGCTCATTTTGTGTTTGGCGCTTTTTTTGGTCGCAGCATTGTATTCCTCAGTCGGTCATGGTGGAGCATCTGGCTATTTGGCAATTCTCTCACTCACAACCTATGCGTCGATGAACAGTTCATGGCTGAAACAACACGCATGGGTGCTCAACTTGATCGTGGCGGGTCTGGCGTTTTTCCACTACCAAAAAGCAGGATTTCACCGTCCTAAACTCTCACTCATTTTCATTGTAGCCAGCATCCCAGCCGCTTTTTTTGGTGGTACGTTAAGTGTGGACGGAGCTATGTATGACACATTACTTTCTCTCGCCCTCCTCCTGGCGGCATTCCGATTAGCTCGAACCGATCGAAACACAGAAGCCCCGATTGAACGACCCCTTCCCCCCCTCCAAACCACAGTTCCGATTGGTGCATCCATCGGCGTCTTGAGTGGAATGATAGGGGTGGGTGGGGGGATTTTTCTTTCGCCAATTTTGGTGCTCAAGCGCTGGGCTACGCCGAAGGCCGCCGCCGCAACAGCAGCACTGTTCATCTGGGTCAATTCTGCTGCCGGCCTTGCAGGAGCCCATCTTTCAGGACAACTCGCACTTTCTGCAGACCCCCTCCTCTTTTTTGTGACCGCAGTGGCGTGTGGGGGCTTTGTTGGTTCGAAATACGGGGCTGAAAAAGCCCCACAAGCCACCGTGCGGTGGTTGCTGATCAGCGTTCTTTTGCTCGCCACAACAAAACTCGTCTTCGAGGCTTTACCGTGAAGGACCACCGCGAACCTCAAACCACACCAACACTTGGTGAGAACGTGTCCGAGGCCCCATATTTCATTGACCTCGAAACGGCAATCAAAATCGCGTGTAAAACGCCTTTGAAACTGGAGAGCGAAACCGTCCCCCTCGACGACGCACATATGCGCGTCTTATCAGAAGATCTTGCATCCAAAGTCGACGACCCCCCATTTGACAATTCAGCCATGGACGGTTTTGCTTTCATCCACGAAGACAGCCTCGACCCCCCACAAACCCTCACCATTGTTCAAACGGTTCAAGCCGGCGATGCAAATGTGGCGACTCCGATTTCAAACACTGAAGCCACACGAATCATGACGGGCGCCCCAATGCCTCCCGGTGCCACCTCAATCCTCCCCATTGAAAGATGCGAAATCAATGAAGACGGGACCGAGGTGAAACTTTTCGAAAAAGGCCGACCTCATTTCATTCGGAAACAAGGTGAAAATTTGACAAGAGATCAAGTGGCACTGGGTAAAGGCGCTACGCTCACGCCGGCTAAAATTGGCCTTTGCGCCACGATGGGGTGGGCTAAAGTTCCAGTGTTTAAACGGGCCAAGGTGGCCATCATCTCGACTGGCGACGAGTTAAAATTCCCAGGTGAAGAACTTGAACCGCACCAAATCTACGAATCGAACTCATTCGGTCTTGCAGGTTTGGTTGAGTGGATGGGCCACGAGGCTGTTCGCTATCCGGCTGTGGCTGATTCGATGGAGAGTTTGAGGCACACCCTCAACAAGGCAGGTGAGGCATGCGATCTTATCCTCACTTCCGGAGGCGTTTCGATGGGGGAGTGGGATTACGTTCGCAAAATCATGGAAGAGGAAGGCGATGTTCATTTCTGGCGCGTTAAGATTCGCCCCGGTTCCCCCCCACTGTTTGGGACATGGAACACAACACCAATCTTCGGCCTACCCGGCAATCCAGCAAGCAGCCACGTGGTGTTCAGAATGCTTGTCGCCCCCTACCTAAGAGCAAGTTCAGCAGGAGGCGGCCCCAAAGAGACCCGGCTCAGAGTTAAGCTAGCAGATCCTCTGAAAGGAGATGAGAAGTGTTTGGCGTTACGACGAATCCATATCGTTACAACGGGTGAATTCCCCCTCGCTTATTCCACCGGGCCGCAGGGGTCTGGCAACCTCAACAGTGTTGCCAAAGCCGACGGCCTTACCCTCCTTCACCCCGGGCAATCCTCAAACAAAGGCGATTGGTGCGATGCTATATTCTTGTGAGGCCGTCGAATGAAAACCACCGTTACAACACCCACAATCCTTCTTGAGGTGGTTTCAGAACTGTTTCCAGAGACCACACGCGCAAAGATCAGAAAAATGCTCACCGAAGGCAGGGTGCTCGTTGAAGGCGAGGTGGAACACAAAGCCAAGCACACGGTCGAAGCAGGTCAAACCGTCGAGGTGACCGGCCGAGCCAAAGCCAAGGAAGCGGCGCCCCCACCCCAATCAAACAAAAAACCCCACAAGTTGAAGATCCTGTATGAGGATGAAGCAATTCTTGTCGTCAACAAGCCAGCAGGCCTTCTTTCGGTTGCTACAAATAAATTAGAAGACGACACTCTCCACGCCAGATGCGTCAATTATGTCCGCCTCGGCAATGAAAAAGCCTGGATTCACATTGTTCACAGATTAGACCGGGAAACATCAGGTGTGATGGTATTCGCTCGCCACGAGCGCTACAAAACTTACCTGCAATCCCAATTCGCCCAGCGGGAAGTCCACAGAACATACCACGCCCTGGTTGAAGGTCGGCCTGAAGAAAACCACGGAACAGAGCGGGCTTGGCTTGTTGAAGACCGCAACCTCCGTGTCAAGAAAGTGAAAGCATCATTCCAAGGTGCCAAAGAAGCGATCACCCATTGGACGGTTGAAGACGCAGACGAAGAAGTAGCCCTCATCCACATCACCATTGAAACCGGGCGCCGCCATCAAATCAGAATGGCCATGAAGGCCCTGGATTGCCCGGTTGTTGGTGACAAATTACACGGCGCTGAAACCAACCCCATCCACCGAATTGCATTGCATGCAACCGCGCTCGAATTCCTCCACCCGGAAAACGACGACCCTGTTCGCTTCGAAGCAGAAATTCCCTTCATGCCAAATCGATAGAACACCGCCTGCAAATGCGTGCCTTCTTGAACCGTTGACGCGCCCGTTGATTCGATAGCATGAGCGGCGATGCGGGCGACCATGGTTGGATTGAGGTCAAAGGGGCGCGAACCCACAACCTCCAAGACATCAATGTCAAACTCCCGCGTGGACAATTCGTTGTGATTTCAGGCGTCTCGGGATCAGGTAAATCCAGCCTTGCATTCGACACACTCTACGCGGAGGGGCAACGCCGCTATGTCGAGAGCCTCTCCTCCTATGCTCGACAATTCATAGGGCAGATGAAAAAGGCCGACTGCGATGGAATTGAAGGCCTCTCACCCGCAATTTCCATCGACCAAAAGCAAGGTTCACACAACCCACGTTCAACCGTTGCGACCGTCACAGAAATCCAAGACTATCTTCGCCTTCTTTGGGCCAGAATAGGCAAGCCACACTGTCCAACTTGCGGCAGGGAAGTTGCTCGAAGAACCGTTCAGGAAATCGTGGACGACGTGCTGTGGCACATGGAAGGCCACGCCATCGCGGTATGGGCTCCGGCAGTCAGGGCAAGGAAAGGAACCCACGTCGATTTATTTCGGCAACTCGTCGAGCAGGGGTTTTTGCATGGCAAGGTCAATGGTCACGAAACTGGCTTCGAATCCCCCCCTGAACTCGACAAAAACTTCCGGCACGACATCGA
>DAFX01000036.1:6121-7689 GCA_002495535.1 Euryarchaeota archaeon UBA433 | reverse complement strand
GAAGCCTTTGAAATCCCTAAGCTTGATGCACCTGGGCTCGGTCCGGAGGAAATGATCGAGTTACGGATCAAACTCCTCAAAGAAGAGGTTGAGGAGTACGCTGAAGCTGCACGCGCTGGCGACATGGTCGAGGTGCTTGATGCGCTTGCTGACATTGGCTACATCCTTGCTGGAACAATCATCAACCACGGCATGCAGAACATCTATGATGATGCATTCAACGAAGTTCACCGCTCAAACATGGCGAAATTGGTGGACGGAAAGGTCATCCGTAGAGAAGACGGGAAGGTGCTCAAACCAGAAGGTTGGCAGCCCCCGCAACTTGCACAATTTCTCCAAGAGTGAACAAGGGGTTGGAATTATCATAGTCGGCCCACAGCAAGTGCCATGACCCGCCCAGTAGCGCTCATCACCGGTGGTGGACGAGGGATTGGTGCCGCCACGGCAAAACGACTTGCTGCAGACGGTTATGATGTCCTACTGACCTACAATACCTCTTCAAAACCAGCAGAAATGGTCGTCGATGAAATTCGTGAACGGGGCGATGATGCTCTTGCCGTGAAAGTGGATTGCGCCAATTCTGGCGAAGTCGGATTGCTTGGCATCCATCCTTGGATGGCTCGAGGCATTGATGTTTTGGTGCTCAACCATGGCTCGTACGATCGTGTTGCGGCATCAGAAATGACAATGGAGGACCTTCGTCGAACCATGTTGGTCAATTTCGAAGGTGCGGTGGGCGTATGGAAGGCTGTTCAGCCTCACCTCACCCAACACGCTAGGATGGTTGCTGTCAGTTCGCAACTCGGTACTCGTGGCTCCCCTCACGGGGCGGATTATTCCGCCTCAAAAGCGGCCCTCTCCACTTGGGCACGTTCACTTGCTCAAGCCGTCGGCCCTGAGGGAAAGCGAGTGAATGTTCTTGCCCCGGGGTATGTCGACACCGATATCTTAGCAGGCGATAGCCCCGAGAAGCGACAACAGAGAGAGACTGAGGTCCCTTTGAAGCGGGTAGGTTCACCCGAAGACATGGCCCAGACCATCGCATTCTTGGTTGGTGAAGATTCAAGTTACATCACCGGTGCTATCATCCATGTCAACGGTGGCTTGTACCTTCCATAAGGAACTCAACAGCCTTGTATAGGGTCAAACCGAGGACTGAGCAAGGAGGGCATTTCTATGGTCAATGAATGGGATGACGACGGCGCGTTCGAAGACGTTGCTAACCTCCCAATCGATGAGGCGGATCTCACAGAACGAGATCCATTCGACCTTTCCAGAGCCCTCGAAGGCGCTGCACTTGAACACCTCAACCCCGAAGTCAAACGGTTGGTGCTCCACTCTAAGTTTGAACCGTCTGGCGACCAGCCTAAAGCAATTGAAAAATTGATTTCTCAATTGGAAAATGGTCAGGAGCGGTGTGTGTTGCTTGGGGTCACTGGAAGCGGCAAGACATACGCCATGGCCCAAGTGATTCAAAAGTTGAACATCCCAACCCTCATCATCAGCCACAACAAGACCCTTGCAAGGCAATTGTACCATGAAATGGCCGGGTATTTCCCCGAGAATGC
>DAFX01000036.1:0-5719 GCA_002495535.1 Euryarchaeota archaeon UBA433 | reverse complement strand
GACATGTACATCGAGAAAGAACTGTCAGTAAACGAAAGGATTGAACAGGAACGATTTGCAACAATAGCTTCGCTTGTCACCCGTCCTGATTGCGTCATTGTTTCTTCTGTGTCATGCATCTACGGACTGAATCCCCCCGAAACTTTCCTCGAGTACCACGTACGGGTGCACGTCGGTCAAGAAATCGAAACCAGTGATTTGCTGCGCGAATTGATCACGCTCCAATACAAGCGAACAACAACTGATTTGGCCCGCGGCGACTGCCGTGTTCGCGGGGAAGTGGTCGACGTATGGATGCCAAGCCGTGACGACCCCTTGCGAATTCAGTTTGATTTCAATGGCATCACGAAGGTGTCGGTGTGCGATCCTGTAAGTTGGGACGTGCTTGACGAATTGGATGAGGCCTGGATACATCCTAAGGAATTTTACATGACCAGTCCTGAACGATTGGAGGCTGCATTAGTTTCGATTGAGGACGAGCTGGATGACCGAGTCGCCCAGTTTGCAAGTGAGGGCAAAGAACTCGAACGGCATCGAATTGAACAGCGAACGAGGTATGATTTGGAAATGATCCGGGAAATCGGCCACTGCCAATCCATCGAGAATTATTCCCTTCACTTTGACGGGCGTGAACGAGGGCAGCGTCCCCATTGCCTCTTGGATTTCTTCGCAGCATGCGCGAAGCAGTTTCACGGCGATCCCAAGAAGTTCCTTGTCATCATGGACGAATCCCACGTCACGCTCCCACAGGTAGGAGGGATGTACTACGGCGACCGTTCACGAAAGGAGAGCCTGATCAATTTCGGGTTCCGTCTGCCCACAGCGGCGGACAATCGACCTCTGAAGATCCCTGAATTCCAAAATTTGATCCCACAAATGGTCTATGTTTCAGCCACGCCAGGTGAGCGTGAATTGCGCCATCTCTGTGAATTGACCGGCCAACCTCTCCCGAAGGGGCTTCTCCATGCCCAATCCGGCGGAGGCGCTGGGCCTCGGGATTTAGAGAAAAAGCACCCTGACAGCGAGAGCCTGTACCACATGGTGCAACACATCGAAGGCATTGCGAAGATGGAAATTCGGCCAACGGGATTGCTCGATCCAGAAATCGAAGTCCGGCCAACGAGCGGCCAAATGGCAGATTTGTTGAGTGAAATCAACGCACGTGTGACCAATGGTGAACGCACGCTTGTGACAGTTTTGACAATTAAGTTTGCAGAGGAAGTCGCGGCTTACCTCAATCGAATGGGCATCAAGGCGCACCACTTGCATTCTGAAATTGACACCATCGAACGTACAGAAATCATCAATGCTCTGCGCATTGGACACATCGATGTGATCGTTGGGATCAACCTGTTAAGAGAAGGTTTGGATTTGCCAGAAGTGAGCCTGGTCGCAATCTTTGATGCGGATCGTCAAGGGTTCTTGCGAAATGAACGAAGCCTGCTCCAGACCATTGGGCGTGCAGCACGAAACCTCAACGGTCATGTGATCCTGTATGCAGACGGTATGTCGCAAGCCATGCGCGCTGCAATCACTCAAACTCTTGAACGAAGGGAAAGGCAAGAAGCGCACAACGTAGCCAACAACATCACGCCGAAAAGCATCGTAAAAGAACTCCCCAAAATGAATTCAGACATCGATGATTTGATTGCAGGGACATCCACTTCAAAGGATGGATCTAAACGCTTAGTCGCCAAGAAAGGAGGCAGGAAAGAGGGGGATTGGGCACAAAATCTCAACCTCGGCGCTGGTGCTTGGGCTGCAGGTGCTGGTCAAGATGGGAGCGGAGGATTGAATTCAAAATCTTCAATTGCAAATTCAAATAATCAATTGAAAAATAACGAACCTTATGATTTGGAATCACTGTCTCCCGCCCAGATCGATGAGGTGCTGAAAGAGCTCAAAGCAGCCATGCAGGTCGCAGCGAAAAACCTCGATTTCGAGGAAGCAGCACGTCTTCGAGACAGGGTGTTTGAACTTGAGCAGCGATGACGCACACCCTACGGGTGTGTAGAGTCACTTGTGGGCAGGTTCTTGTGGAGAGGGCGAGTGGACTCATCATGGCGATTGAACCAGATGAATTTGATGTGCCCGTGGTGGACTATGCATTCCATGGCATCTCAACGCCCCGTTCCCTCATCGACCAAATGGCAACTGCAGGGGGATTCACTGCCACAAAATTGTCAATGGCCCGCGATATCCTGCTTGACATGAAAAAGGAAATTGATGCCGTGGATGGCGATGCCACCAAAGTGTGCAATTGGCTTTCCTTCCCCGCATGTCTTTGCGCAACCGGCACCCGTGGATTCTTTGTTGAAGCATTAAAGCAACGTATGTTTAACGTCGTTTCGACCACGTGTGGAATGCTCGATCATGACATCGCTCGAGCCAACAAGCACTACTACCATGGTGCATTTGAACTCGATGATATCGAACTTGCAGAACACTCACTGATGCGCCTTGGTAACGTCATTGTTCCAAACTCATCCTATGGAGAAATCATTGAAGAAGTGCTTACCCCGGTGCTCGAAGAAATGTACCAAGATCGCTTGAAAGAAACTGGGAAAACCGGTGCTGATGCTTGGCTTGGATTTGGCTCAATCCATCTCGTGTGGGAACTTGGCAAGCGTATTGGCACCCCGGATTCCCTAATTTACTGGGCCTACAAGCATCAAATCCCTATCGTCATTCCCGGCATCACGGATGGTTCAATCGGAGCGCAGTTGTTCATGCTGCGCCAAAAGCACAGAGACTTCCACATCGACACCCTGGCAGATGAGCAGGTGATGAGCGACATGACATGGGACGTAGAAACTTCAAACGCACTCATGGTTGGTGGTGGTATTTCCAAGCACCACGTCATTTGGTGGAACCAATACCGAGGAGGACTCGATGCTGCCGTTTACATCACCACTGCACCTGAACACGATGGGAGCCTCTCCGGCGCCCGTCTTCGAGAAGCCATATCATGGGGTAAAATGCGACCTGAAGCCCCCAATGTTTGCGTCGAAGGGGACGCCAGTGTTCTGCTTCCACTGATTGGTTCAGATCTGTTCCAACGAGGTGACGACGTATGAATCAAAAACAAATGGCCTTGATGATGACCGCTCTGATGACACTGATCCCGCTTGCAGGTTGCTTCGGACCTGACGATGCGACTGAAGATGATACGCCCGCCGCGGGCATGTTCGATTTTGCAGACCAGTTGAACGGTCAGACTTGGTACCATTATCCAGGCGGCATGAACGCCATGAACAACACAACAGCTCTCGGGGGCACAAACATACCATACTTCAGTCAAGGCACGTATTACGCCACTGGGTTTTCGACCTTCGAACCGACGATGGGCATCACTTCAACCGACAACATCTACTTCACGAGCTATGGCAATGGCCCACAAGGGTCCACCGCCATCGTCCAATGCACCAACATGATTGAAATGAAGAACTTGAGTGATTTCAGTTGCGAGAATGTCTACGGCCCAGTGCTGCCAGTGGCCAATTCCAACGATCCATATGTCTACGTCGATCCTTGGACCGACCGGATCATGAAATTCGATATGCACGCCCTCTTGGGGATGACCGTGGAGTGGAGTGACGATGAAGGGGATTCTTGGTTTGGACCCTCTGTAGCCACTTCCTACTCGGTTCAAGACCACCAAACAATCGCATCCTCGCCCTACGGTGGTATTCTTCATGAAACGCTCTGGGTGTTCTGCATCAACGGAAATTACCCGTCGCCACTTTGTTCACAAAGTCAAGACGGTGGGCTCACATGGGGCCCAGAATTGCCAGGAGCCCCCGTAGATTGCCAAAGCGGTGGCCTCTCGGCCCATCTAATTGGAGCAGACAATGGTAATTTTTACCGAGGGCAAATCGGATGTGATGGGACTGGTTACTCGATGTACAAAACCGTCGATGGAGCCATCACTTGGTCCGAACACCCCCTTCCAACTGAAGAATCGGGAACCGCTGACACTTGGAACGCTGAAGAAGCTCAAGTCGATACCGACAGCGAGAGCAACGTCTACGCCATGTGGATGGGTATCGACAACATGCCTTACTTCTCCTACTCGACCGACGACGCAGTCACATGGTCTGATGCAGTCATGGTCGGGCCAACTCACCTTGAGGGAACCGGCTTCCCGGTTGTCATTGCTGGAGACCCCGGAAGAGTTGCTTTTGGATACATTGGAACTGAGGGCGACGGTGTGTGGCACGGCTACATCTCGGTGATGACCGATGCCTTCAACGAGACGCCATTGATCACAACGGTGCAACTCAACGACCCGATGGACCCGCTTGATGACGCAAGCCCGACATGTGGGTACGAGCGATGCGGAGGCTTTGGTGACTTTATCGATATGCAGATTGACGCATTTGGACGACCGTGGCTTTCTCTGTCTCACAACCCAAGTGGAGACACAGGAATCATGGGCACCTTCATTCAGGGACCAACCTTGTTTGGCAACGTCACTTCATTGAGTGTCCTGCCCGAGGGCGGCTCCCAAACATTGGTTTAATCGCCATCGAGCATACCTGCTAGGCAATGCATCAATGATGTCCGAATAGGAACCAGAGGGCGCCATCCATCCCCATCTGCCTTATGCAGTGCTTCATGAACTGGTGACAAATCTGGCCGCTGAGCCATGCTCTCTTCAATGCTCATTGGTGGCGCATCGGTCACGATGAGAGGTTGGACTTCGATCACCGGTGCAGGGGCCGCTGTCAATTCCTCTATTCCAAAAGCACCACTTCGACCCGCACTGGTTCGTTTGTAGAGCAGCTGGAATTCTTCTAGAGTTTGAACAGTTGACCACGAGCGGCGCCCTGACATCTTGCACTCTGATGGGAAGGGGTGGCTGGAAAGCAGCAAACGCACAAGCGCATCAGCCACATCAATCTCACTCACCCACCACCTGTCGCCAGATTCTTCAGGCGTTATTTCTTCCCCCTCTTGGAAGGATTCAAGCCATGAAGTGAAGAGTTTGGGGGTCGAAACTTGGTCGTTGCGGTGAGGGATCATATCGTGCACCACCACCTGGCCAGTTGCCCATTCAAAACGAACCTGCTGTTCGTGGGCATGAGTGACATGAATCAACTGCATTCCTTCTGGATAATGGGGCTGAGACTTGAGGTGCTCTTCAGGAAGTTCAGCACCGAAGAAGAGCAACATATCGTCCTGTTTAGGCGTGACAAGTGCAGCACTGCTTACGCTGGCTTGACCAAATTCAAGGTCGGTCGAATACATGGATTCAATCTGTTCACAGATCTGGCGTTCCAAAACGAGCGACGCGTTCGTGCGCAACAAGCGCTCAATAACTCCGAAGAACAACGAGCCTGCTCGCCCACTTAGGTGGATGACGGGGTCCTCGGTCATGGACGATGCAGCGGTCCTTTGCACATCAATCAATCGTGTCACCAGCAAATCGTGGCCTCCTCGTCCACGAATTATACGCCACAATTAAGCCTAGAATGATTCAATTTTTCAATTGACAAATCTAATTTTCAATTGAAATTCACTTCTTGGTACGAAGTATGGAATAGGTCTTGAATAACGCCATAGATCTACGTGCCCTGGAGCCGCAGCTTCTGCAAACATGAATCTAAAACCTGCTAAATTATCTCATTATCAATTGAAATATAGAGGAATTGGAGGGCAGTTGGATCAAAGCCATTCACCACCGCCAAACTATGGCCTACGAACAAAACTTAACCTC
>DAFX01000085.1:51783-51989 GCA_002495535.1 Euryarchaeota archaeon UBA433 | reverse complement strand
GGTGGGGAATTCACCGCACCACTCACATTCCGTACGCCAGCTGGCGGGGGCATCAAGGGCGGGCATCACCACTCGCAGTCCCCAGAGGCTCAATTCACCCACACACCTGGGCTGAAAGTGGTCTACTGCTCGAACCCTTACAACGCAAAGGGACTGCTGACAGCAGCCATCGAATGCAACGACCCCGTCATCTTCTTTGAACCAAA
>DAFX01000085.1:0-51394 GCA_002495535.1 Euryarchaeota archaeon UBA433 | reverse complement strand
GCTGAAGTGCCAGAAGGCCACTACATCGTACCGCTCGAAGAAGCACGGGTCGTTCGTGAAGGCGAAGCCTGCACGGTCATCGCATGGGGAACCATGGTGCACGTGTGTGAACAAGCCATCAAGGACTCAGGCGTGGATTGCGAACTGATTGATCTTCAAACGCTCGTGCCTTGGGACCGCGACACCGTGGTCAACTCCATCAAGAAAACAGGCCGATGCGTCATCGTCCATGAAGCCCCAAAGACAAGTGGATTTGGTGCTGAAATGAGCGCATCAATCCAAGAACGATGCTTCTACCACCTTGAAGCACCAATCACTCGAGTGACCGGATGGGATACACCCTTCCCGCACACCACGGAATGGGATTACCTTCCCAGTCCAGAACGAATTGCAGAAGCGATAAAGAAAACACAGGAGGAATGAATATGGGAACATTTGCATTTAAAATGCCAGATATTGGAGAAGGCGTCGTCGAAGGCGAAGTTGTAGAATGGATGGTCGCCGTTGGTGACGTTGTCAAAGAAGACGATCCGATTCTTTCGGTCATGACCGACAAAGCAACGGTGGAAATCCCATCCCCAGTGGATGGAAAAGTGACCAAAGTCATTGGTGAAGCTGGCGATATTCTACCCGTTGGCGTCGTCTGCATCGAATTCGAAGTTGACGGAGCAGGAAACGCATCCGCTTCTGAAGAAGCACCTGCAAAGAAAGAAAAGCCAGCACCTGCAAAGAAGGCACCTGCTGCAGCAAAGGAAGAAGCAAAAGCTGCACCTGAACCAGTGGCAACCCCAGCACCTGCCACACCGGCACCAGCCGCTGTTGCCCGAGCACCAGGTACCAAAGCACTCGCAAGCCCCGCTGTCCGACAGCGAGCACGTGAAGCAAACATCTCCCTCGATCATGTGGCAGGCTCCGGCCCTGCTGGAAGAATCAGTCACGCAGACTTGGACACCCACATTGCTGGTGGAGCATCAGGTGCAAGCCGCACCTCCCCTATGGGTGGCCGTGCACGAACTGAACTCAATGGAACAGAAGCAATGAAGGTCATTGGCTTGCGAAGAAAGATTGCAGATTCCATGATTGCATCGTATTCGACCATCCCTCACTTCTCCTACTTCGAAGAAGTCGATGTCACAGCTTTGGAAGAACTGCGTCAGCACCTTAACGCAACACGCCCAGAAGGCGCACCAAAACTCACCTACCTTCCTTTCATCATGCAAGCACTGGTCAAGGCCTTGGCTGAGCGACCTGAATGCAATGCACTGTACGATGATGAAGCAAATGTCGTCACACGGCACGAAGCGATCAACCTCGGCATAGCAACTCAAACTGACCGTGGTTTGTTTGTGCCTGTTGTCAAGCACGTCGAAGCAATGGACATCTGGCAATCAGCATCAGAGATGGGGCGAGTCACGAGCGCAACCCGTGACGGAAAAGCCGGAGTCGAAGACCTCACTGGTTCAACCTTCACCATCACCAGCCTTGGGCGCCTCGGCGGACTTGGTGCTACGCCAATCATCAACAAACCAGAAGTTGGAATCCTTGGCGTTCACAACGCAACCGACCGAGCAGTTGTGCGTAACGGCTCTGTGGTCATTCGCAGAATGATGAACCTCTCCTCGTCATGGGACCACCGTGTCGTCGATGGTCACGACGGAGCAAGTTTGGTTCAGTTGGTCAAGACCTACCTCGAGAATCCAGCAACCATCTTCATGTGAGGCCTGATTGATATGGAGACAAAAAAGTGTCAAGTTCTCGTCATTGGGGCCGGACCAGGCGGCTATGTAGCAGCAATTCGTGCAGGTCAACTTGGCCTCAAGACCATCATCGTCGAGGGTGAAAAAGCTGGAGGCACCTGCCTTATTCGCGGCTGCATTCCCTCAAAGGCATTGATTCACGCCGCACACAGGTTCCACGATCTTGCCAAGCATGCATCAAAAGATGGCCACATGGGCATTTCGATCCCCGGCCCTGCCGAACTCAACATGGCTGACCTCGTTGGCTGGAAAGAAAACATTGTGACTCGACTGAACAAGGGTGTTGAACACCTGCTCAAGAACGCTGGTGCTGAACTCATCACCGGGTGGGCTGAGTTCCAAGACGCAAAAACCGTCAAAATCGGTGAAGGTAAAGACGCCATCATCGTTCAGGCCGAACATGTGATTCTTGCCAACGGCTCGGTTCCAATAGAGTTGCCATTCATGCCTTATGATGAACACGTCATTTCCTCCCGAGAAGCACTCTCGCTCGAGACGCTTCCAAAGCACGTCGCGATTGTCGGGGGCGGCTACATTGGACTCGAACTCGGCATCACATTCCGTATGCTTGGTTCTGAAGTCACGGTTGTCGAAGCTATGGACAGTGTCCTACCAATCTTCGATAAAGAGATTCGACGACCCCTCGAGGTATCCATCAAGAAGCAGAAGATCAAGACGCATCTTGGTGTGTTCGCTAAAGGCGCAGAAGCAACCAAAGACGGACGAATTCAACTCAACTTCATCGACAAGAACGAGAAGGATGAGAAAAAGATGCAGAACATTGTGGTCGACAAGGTGCTTGTCACGGTCGGTCGTAAACCAAACTCCGCTTCCCTCGCACCAACCGGTGTGGCGCTCGATGAGCGTGGTTTTGTCAAGGTCAACGACCGGTGTGAAACCAATATGAAGGGCGTCTATGCCATTGGCGACGTTTGTGATTCAGGAGAAATGCTTGCACACGTTGCATCGTTCCAGGGAGAAATGGTTGCTGAAATTATCGCAGGCAAGAAGCGAGCATACGACCCAGTTGCCGTTCCGGCCATCGTGTTCACCGAACCAGAAATCGTCTCTGTTGGACTTTCACCTGAAGAAGCAAAAGCGGCGGGCCACCCTGTGATCATCGGAAAATTCCCTCTTGGAGCAAATGGACGAGCCCTGACACAAGAAGCTGAAAAGAGCGCCGGATTTATTCGAATCTGCGCCCGAGAAGACGACCACAGGATCCTCGGAATCCAAGGTGTTGGAACACACATCAGTGAACTGGTCGGTGAATGGACACTTGCACTCGAAATGGGAGCTCTGCTCGAAGATGTTGCTGGCACCATCCACGCTCATCCAACCATGACCGAGATGACCCACGAGGGTGTCTTGGCCACATTGGGCCACGCAATTCACACCGTTTGAGGCAATTGGATGCTGGACTTGATGTCCGGCGTAATCTTTATGATTCAACTCCATGAACTCACTCTATGAGGAGAAAGGACGGTTTACTCAAGAGGATTTTTCGGTTCATTGTTGATTTTATTTTTTAATCCCTACTTTTTATGGCGAAACTGCCCTACCATTGTTCGTTGTTAAAAAATGCCCATGGGTGAGGTAGAAACGCAGGTAATAGCGAACCCAAGGCCTCACCCATAGGACTTGGAGGCCCTTGGGTGAAAGCCAATTGCTTCGACGAAGTATAAACTTCAGCAGGCTGGCGTCATGTGCTCATGAACCGCAGCTCAAGCAGTCATCAGGGGTGTCAAGAGAGCAGGCAATCGCTTCGAGGCTGGAGAGTTCTTCAGCACGGTCAGCGAGACCTCCAACAGTTTGATCTTGGCCCTTCTTGGCTTCAACAGTGAATTGAATCGCGTCTGCTGCGGCCTTCGTTCGCAAGTAATACATACCTGTCTTGAGTCCTTGCTTCCATCCGTAAAAGTGCATTGAAGTCACCTTTGCAGGGTTGGCATCCACCATGTGGATGTTCATGGATTGGCTTTGATCGACATATGCACCACGGTCAGCAGCCATGTCCAGGACGTGGCGTTGCTTGATTTCCCAGGTGGTCTTATAGAGATCCTTAATGTGGTCAGGAATTCCTTCGATGCCCTGAATGGAGCCCTTGTGGCGGAGGATTTCGTCCTTCATGTTCAAGCTCCAAAGGTCCAAAGCGATGAGGTCACGAACAAGGTGCTTATTGAGCACAATGAACTCACCAGAGAGGGTTCTTCGCACATAGAGGTTCGAGGTGAACGCTTCGAAGCATTCGTTGTTACCTAGAATTTGTGAGGTTGACGCAGTTGGCATTGGAGCCAAGAGCAACGAGTTTCGCATTCCATGTTCTATGATTTCACCCTTGAGGGTATCCCAATCCCAGCGACCGCTGTGATCGTTCATGCCCCAGAGGTCGAACTGAAGTTCTCCCTTGCTGGCAGGTGAACCTTGGAAACTCGAGTACGGGCCTTCAACGATGGCACCGTCTTTGGAAGCAGTGCATGCAGCGTAGTAAATGGTCTCGAAGATTTCCTTGTTCAACTTCCGTGCTTCTGGGCTTTCGAATGGAAGCTTGAGCAATGCGAAGGTGTCCGCAAGACCTTGAACACCAAGTCCAATTGGGCGGTGGCGCATGTTCGAATTTCGTGCTTCAGGAACAGGATAGTAATTGACGTCGATCACTCGGTTGAGGTTCCCAGTTGCGTGGTAAGTCACGTCGTACAGCAATTGGTGGTTGAAACTGTTGTTCTCCAAATCCACATACTTGTTGAGAGCGATCGAAGCGAGGTTGCACACAGCGACTTCGTCCTTTGCCGTGTATTCCATAATCTCAGTGCACAGGTTCGATGAACGGATGGTACCGAGGTTCTTCTGGTTCGACTTTTCGTTTGCAGCATCTTTGTAGAGCATGTAAGGGGTGCCGGTCTCAATCTGTGATTCGACAACTTTGTCCCAAACGGTTCGAGCAGGCAGCGTTTCACGAGCGAGGCCAGCGGCTTCGTACTTCTCGTAAAGGGCCTTGAAGTCTGCACCGTAAGCGTCCTGAAGACCAGGGCATTCATTGGGGCAGAAGAACGACCAATTTGCGTTTTGCTCAACTCGCTCCATGAACAAGTCTGGAGTCCATAGGGCGTAGAACAAATCACGAGCTCGAAGTTCTTCCTTGCCGTGGTTTTTCTTGAGATCGAGGAAGGCCAAGATATCTGGGTGCCAAGGTTCGAGGTAAATTGCGATCGAACCCTTGCGCTTGCCGCCACCTTGATCCACGTAACGTGCGGTGTCGTTGAACACTCGGAGCATTGGAACGATACCGTTGCTCTCCCCGTTGGTGCCCTTGATGTAAGAGCCCTTGGAACGGATGTGGTGGATTGAAAGGCCAATGCCTCCAGCAGATTTGGAAATCAAGGCGCACTGCTTGAGTGTGTCGTAGATGCCATCAAGAGAGTCGTCTTGCATGGTCAACAAAAAGCAGGAGGACATCTGTGGAGTTGGTGTGCCCGAATTGAACAATGTTGGTGTGGCGTGGGTAAAGTAACCCTGGCTCATCAAATCATAGGTCTCGAGGGCCTTGCTGATGTTTCCATGGTGGATGCCAACAGCAACACGCAGCAACATGTGTTGTGGTCGCTCTGCGATTTCACCGTTCAAGCGCAAAAGGTAAGAGCGCTCGAGTGTTTTGAAACCGAAGTAGTCGTAATTGTGGTCGCGGCTGTAATCGATGTGATTGTTGAGGATCTCAGCGTTTTCCATAATGATACCATAGACTTCTTCTGAAATCAATGGAGCGTGCTTACCCGACTCAGGGTCGATGTATTCGCGAAGGTCGGTGATGACATCGGTGAAGGTGTCTTTGGTTGAACGATGGAGGTCATCAACGCAAATGCGCGCCGCTAGGCGGCTGTAATCTGGGTGTTGAGAAGCAAGGGAGGCTGCGGTCTCAGCTGCGAGTTGGTCCAGTTCTCTGGTGGTGACACCGTCGTACAATCCTTCAATGGTTAATTTGGTCACATGACCAGGGTCAACCCAAACCGGATCCAATCCTTCGGTGAGGGATCGCAACTTCTCGTGAATTGCATCGAAACGAACATCCTCTCGTTCTCCTTTCCTATTTACTACTTGCATGGTCATATTTTTTCCTCCAGTTCTCCATTTGTGTGATTGCGCAGTATCTTCCCTTCATCGCGTACGGTTCAAAAGTCTTCGTCAACAGAGAAGCGTTGTTGTACGCTTCCAAGCGATGCGTTCTCCATGACACCAGCCTTTTGATATTCGGCGACGCGCTTTTCGAAGAAGTTGGTTTTTCCCTGCATGGAAATCATTTCCATCCAAGGGAACGGGTTGACGACGTTGTAGAGTTTACTAGCGCCAAGGGAGACAAGAAGACGATCGGCAACAAACTGAATGTATTGTTCCATCAAGATTGAGTTCATGCCAATCAAGGAAACGGGCAGAGCGCTGGTGACGAATTCAATTTCGATTTCAACGGCCTCGGCGATGATGCGAGTGATCTTTGCTGCACCTGCGCCCCTGAGGAGTTTGTTGTGAAGCAAACAGGCGAAGTCACAATGAAGGCCTTCGTCTCGGGAAATCAATTCGTTGGAGAAGGTGAGCCCTGGCATTAGACCGCGCTTCTTCAACCAGAAGATAGCGCAGAAGGAACCGGAGAAAAAGATCCCTTCAACAGCTGCGAAAGCGACGAGTCGCTCGGCAAAGGAACCCTTCTTGCGGGACAACCAGCGCATGGCCCAGTCGCCCTTACGCTTGACAGATGGTACGGTTTCGAGCGCCTTGAACAGGTGATCCTTTTCTTGCTCGTCCTTGATGTAGGTGTCAATGAGAAGGGAGTACGTTTCCGCGTGGATGTTCTCCATCATAATTTGGAATCCATAGAAAGCACGTGCTTCTGGCCAGCACACTTCGTTCGAGAAGTTAACGCCCAAGTTTTCGTTGACAATACCGTCGCTTGCGGCAAAGAAAGCGAGAATGTGCTTGAGGAAATGTTGCTCGTCACCATTGAGGTTTTGCCAATCCTTGAGGTCTTCAGCCAGATCAATTTCTTCGGCAGTCCAGAAGCAGGCCATTTGTTGCTTGTACATCTCCCAAATATCAGAGTGTTGAATTGGGAACAAAACAAATCGATCGAGGTTTTCTTGAAGCATGGGTTCAAGATGCTCTTGACTCAAGTCAACTTCGAATCCGTCGTTAGGCGTGTTGGTGTTACTATGTTCGATGACCATTTTCGTATCCCCCTCGTTTCTTTCACGCGCTGGATTTTATTGGCCTTCCGATAGAGTGTATAATATAATCCCCTGCTGAGCATTGCAAGAGGTCAATTTCCCGGACGATTAAGGCAGGCAGAAAAGTGGCGCAGTGTATCATCAGGCGCATATTTCAGCCACATACTATAAAGGCCGGTTTTGGAATGTAAATTTCACACCTTAGCAAGGTGCGTTTCCCCTCGAAAGACAAAAAAATTTCACAACCCGATTCAATTCTCCACCTTCAGGAATGAATCCATTGAGCATAGCTGGAATGTGCGGTGACTGGCCAGGTGAGAAGTTGAGGCACTTCATAGGGGTGATGTTCCACTATTGCTTCAATCACAGCTTCAAGATGCAGGGCATTTGTTGTCGTAACGATCCGCCATTCTCGCTCGGATTGCACTTTTCCTTCCCACTTGTACATCGATTGAATCGCCTCGTGCTCAACACAGGAGGCTCCAGCATCCAAGAGGTTGAGTTTGAATTCGCCAACGAAGGCTTCAATCCAATCACTCGGGAGGGTTGTTTGCACGCGCATCACTTCTGCAGTCATAGAGAATGAGAGGGAGATTGGGCCTAAGAAATCAACTGCTCGATGGTCGTGATACGAGTGTCTTCTGCACGCACTTGGAATTCCGGGATGCCTCTCTGAGGAAGAAGCCATAACAACTGGCAGAGGCTAGGCTAGGGCGTGCGAGCAAAGGTCATCGGCGTCTTGTTGCTTCTGATTTTGCAGGGCATGAGCGGTGTGCAAGCGACCTCTGGGCGGGCAACAAGTCTTGAGTTGTCAACAAGCACCCAAGAATGGTTATCGAACCAAACTGTTGAAATCGTGGCATCGGTTTCAAATGCACCATTTGGAAACACGCTGAACTTTGAATGGCAACTGCGAGGAGAAGACGGGCTCTTGCTGCAAAACGGAAGCGACCAATTTCAGGCCACTGGGACCGTGACTGAAATCGTGATCCCCTTGAGCAAATTTTACTCCGGCGATACGTTTTACAGGTTCACATTCACCCTGAAAAACTATCAAAATTCAACCCTGGCACAAGACGCGCACGCATTCGCAGTGTTCCATAATACACTCATGGACCAAGTTGGCAATATTTTGGCCTTTGGCGATTCATTGAGCGACATGGGGAACGCAAAGAATTCGATTCTGAACGTTCCTGACGTACCGCCTTATTGGCAAGGGCGTTTCTCAAACGGTCAAGTTTGGATTGAATATTTGAGCGAAGCATACGGAGTACAAACGAGCGTTGGTTCGGGCCTCAACAGTGGTGACAACCGCGCCTTTGGCGGGTCACAAACTGGAAGCGGCTACTCCTACCTTCTGCTGCCAAATGTTGGCACTCAGATCAACAATTATTTGGCCAACGTGCAAAGCACCATCCCAAGCAATGAAGTGGTATCTCTATGGGCGGGTGGAAATGATTTCCTCTATGGCACGGCGAACGCAGACACAATCGCCACCAACATGGAGAGCCATATCCGCCAACTGAACGGTGCTGGCGCCACAGAATTCATTATTCCAAACCTTCCACCACTCGAAAGCACACCCGAGGTGCTGAGTCGCTCACAAGCTCAACAAACCGTGATCGGACAAGAAGTCATAAGGTACAATCAGAAACTGCAGTCCTTGACTGCGAACCTCACTGCAGAATTGGGCATCACCATTCACAGCATTGATGCGTGGAGTATTTTCAATGACATCTTGCTTAACAAAGAAGCGCTTGGCCTCACCAATACCCAAGACGCTGCCTGCAGTGGAGGCATCTCACTGCTTCCGCTTCCCATCTGCAGCAGTGGCGATTCCGTCGCACCTAACGTCGATGAATACCTGTTTTTTGACAAAGCGCACCCGACTCGAGTGATGCATCGATTCATCGGACAGTTTGCGATCGAAGAAATCGGACAAAAAGACATGGACGGTGATGGCATCCTCGACATCTATGATGCGTGCGATTGGACCGATGATTTGACCACGAGGGACCTCAATGGATGCGATTGGAGCCAAAGGGACAACGATGGGGACGGGGTGGCGAATGGAATCGACGAATGCCCTTCAACAGCACCTGAAGCCCCTGTCGACGAGAATGGGTGTGCTGATGAACAAAGGGACTCTGATGACGATGGACTCAACGATGCTCTCGACCCTTGCCCTTTCAGTGAAGGCCTCAACGATCACGACTCAGATGGATGCACCGATGAAGTCGATGTTGATGATGACAACGATGGCGTGCTCGATGCCGATGACGCGTGCCCTCTCGGTTCGATTGGCTCACACAGCTTCGATTTAGATCAAGATGGATGCAATGATGCGGAGGACCCTGACATTGATAATGACGATTTTAGCAATCAGCAGGAACAGGAAGCGGGAACCAATCCAAGGGTTCGCGATTCCGATAACGACGGGGTCATCGATGGACATGACGCATTCCCTATGGACCCGAACGAATCATCGGACAGTGATGGAGATGGCTGTGGAGATAATCGAGACGTCTTTCCTAACGATCCCACAGAATGCACCGATACAGATGAAGATGGGTACGGCGACAATGAAGACGCATTCCCAAGAGATGAAAGCGAGTGGGCGGACCAAGATCAAGATGGAGTAGGCGATAACAGCGACGCTTGCTTCCTCGAGTATGGCACTTCAATCGTACCATTGGGTTGCCCCGACCTCGATGGTGACGGTGTTGCAGACACACTCGATGCCTTTCCTGAAAACGCCTCGGAATGGAACGACACTGACGGTGATGGGTATGGAGACAACATTGACCTCTTTCCAGAGGATGCAAGCGATTGGCAAGATCGAGACAATGACAGCTATGGCGACAACAACGACGTATTTCCTTCGGATTCATCAGAATGGAACGACACCGATATGGACACCGTGGGTGACAACAGCGATGCATTCCCTAATGACCCGACAGAGTGGAGCGATCGAGACGGTGATGGCTGCGGCGACAATGCCGATGTGTGGCCTGATGATGCAGCCGAATGCAGCGACCAAGACTTTGATGGCGTTGGTGACAATGCAGACGCTTTTCCCTTAAGCGCCTATGAATGGTTGGACAGTGATGGCGACGGGTTAGGCGACAACGCAGACGCGTTTCCCTTCGATGCCAAAGGAAAGTATGACTCCGATCAAGACGGCGTGGCCGATGCCCAGGATGCATTTCCCAACAGCGCTGGCCTTGATTCATGGTTCGATGTTCTCCTGAGAATGGTCGTGCTCGGCGCAGTTTTGTTCGGCGCAGTTGCAGTATGGAAGAAGAGAACTAATGCATTGGAGCAAGAGAAATGGACGGACTACGAAAGCATCACTAACGCCCAAATGGAGCCTTCAAGTGAATCGATTTCACGCCCCGATATCGCACCACCGTCAGAAGCGTTCGGCTTTGAGAGGCAACCCTGAGGGGTTCACCACCGGCAACGGCTAAGAAGCACAGCCTTCAGCACATCCTGAGGGGAACGATGAAACTGCGCTTGCATCAATTCCTTTCCAAGACCGGCGCATTCGCCTCGAAGGCAGACGCCAAGCAAGCGATTTGGGATGGCGAGATCACGGTGAATGGCTCTGTGGTCAAAAACATGACATTTCAATTCAACGTCAACACCAAGGAAGTGACCTACAAAGGCAAGGTTTTGGAACTTCATGATGAGGAAGTTCATTTCTTGCTTTACAAGCCTGCAGGTTGCATCTGCTCCCGACTCAACACACAAGAACGAGCGTTAGAGAAAACATCCGTTTACGAAGTGTTTAGAGACAACGTGGATGAAACAACATACGAGCGCTTAGTGACGGTAGGTAGGCTTGACGAGAACACAACTGGGTTCCTCCTTGTCACAACCGATGGCAAAATGGTGCATCGAATCACCTCTCCAGACCACACCGTTCGCAAAACATACCGTGTTGAAACTAAAGAACGGATTTCAGAGCACCATCTGGAGCAGATCCAAAACGGTGTTCGGATCGTCATCAATGACGGCGATGCCAGCGAAGATTACTGGACGAAACCAGCGGAGATTGAATTGGAGGAGGAACGTGTTGCCTTTCTCACAATTGGCGAGGGGAAAAAACGCCAGATTCGGCGGATGTTTGGCGCTCTAGGCAACCAGGTCACAGCGCTGCACAGATCTTCAACTGAGAACATGGCCCTTTCTGATTTCGACCTCGCACCAGGCGAATTTATCGAGGTTCGTCGAAGAGATATAGTCGACCTCATATACCAACCGAGCATTTAGTCGTCGACATCCGGTTGGCCTTTTCTTTTCTTAATGACTCGAAACAACATTCGGGAAAATACCATAGAGCAAACTAAAAACAACACTGAAACCCAAATTGGCGCCTCAGATTCAGTCGCAAGCAGCCACGTTGCGAGCAAAATAAACGGGCCGTAAATCGCTCTAAACAGCGAGTAAAAAAGAAAAGATTTCAACATAGGATGATGGCGTATACGGGAGAAGAAGCCGGGTGCCCCTTCCACTCCATCCGCCATGATTGGAGGGTGATGTTTCGGGTTGAAAACCCTGTGCCATGGGTGAGAGAAGGTGTGCACAACCGTCAAGAGCCGTACCGTACAACAGAAAGCCATGAGTCGAGTTGATTTGACCGTCGAATTTGCAAAATTACATCCCGAAGCGAGCATGCCAACTCAGGGATCTGCACAGGCTGCAGGCTGGGATCTTTATGCGCTTGAGGAAACGGTGGTTAAGCGCCACCAAAGTTCGCTCATTCGAACTGGACTCGCCACCGCCATCCCTGAAGGCTGGGAAGGTCAAATTCGATGCCGCTCCTCGCTCGGAAAGAAAGGCATGATCATGCCAAACGGCCTTGGCACGATTGATTCGGATTACCGCGGTGAACTCATGGTCCTTGCAACATGGATCGGAGAAGGGGATTCCTTTACCGTAGCCAAAGGGGAACGTGTTGCACAAATGCTCTTTGCTCCTGTTCCAAAAGTCACAATGGTGGAAACTTCCGTTGAATCTCTTGGGACAACATCACGAGGCGAAGGTGGTTTCGGCTCTACGGGCAAATTTTGAACCATGCCACCCCCATGGCCTCATCTTCATCTGTGGATGTTACGCTCAAAACTTCATTGAGGGGTTCACCCACGCAGAAGCATGGTCGAGCGTCGAGTCGAGGTGATTCATCTCGGAGTGATCGACTACCAACAGTGCCTCGACATGATGAAGGAATTACAACAAAAACGGATGAACGATCAGATCGTGGATACGCTCCTTCTCCTCGAACATCCAGAAATCGTCACCGTAGGGCCACGTGCACGAAACGATGGTATCGCACCTCCCGAAGGGTATGCAAACCAACCCGTCGACCGAGGTGGAGGGTTGACCTGGCACGGTCCGGGGCAAATCGTGGCCTATCCAATCTTCAAGTGGAATCTTGAAGGGGAAAATTCTGTAGCGACCATCATCGAACTCATTGAAGCATGGATCATAGCAGCATTGAAAAAATGCGGAATCCATTCTCAAAGGGACTCAAGAATGCAAGGAGTTTGGGTTAAGGGGTACAAAATCTCAAGCATTGGCCTCTCCTTTTTGCGCTGGACGTCGCGTCATGGTTTCACCATCAACATCGACACACCACAAGGCCGAGTGGAGGGCTTGGCAGGATGTGGCCTCAACGCTGAAACAACCACCTGCCTGAACAGATTGGGCCATGCCATCGAACGGCAAGAGGTGATTCAAGCCTTGCTTGAAACTATGGAAGTAAATGTAAGTAGGTCACCTGAGTAAACCTTTCTATAGCCAAATTTAACCACAAGAATGGTGCCCCTGCTAAACAAGTGCATAAAAGGCAGAACCTCGAGCAGCAATCATGGGCGAAATTGTCGTTGGTATATCTGGTGCCTCCGGTGCCATCTACGGAAAGCGTCTGGTGGAAATCCTCCGTTCCAAAGACGTACCTGTGCGACTTGTGGTCACCAACGCAGGAGAGATCACGCTCAAGCACGAGTGTAACACCACGAAAGAAGAACTCGCCCAAGCAACTGGAGCACTGTTGGAAGATGATGGCAATATTGGAGCCAAATCCGCATCAGGTTCTGCAAACATCGACGCTGTCGTGCTCTGCCCGTGTTCTGGCACAACGCTTGGAAAACTGGGTGCTGGAATCGGTGATAACTTAGTGACTCGCTCAGCTATCGTCGCCCTCAAAGAGCGAAGAAAACTTATCATTGTGCCTCGGGAAGCACCCTACGCTACCATTCACCTCGAAAACATGCACAAATTGTCCCAGTGGGGCGCCATCGTGATTCCTGCCTCCCCGGGATTCTATAATCATCCAAAGTCAATTGACGACATGGTGGACTTTGTCGTGGCAAGGATCCTTGACCACATTGGACTGGAACACAGCGTTGGTAGCCGTTGGACTGGTGAAGAAATCGCTTGAACACAGCACCGCCGAGTTCATCAATGAGAATCGCTAAGACCTTTACATGGACGAAGCAAGTCTGTCTCAAAACACTGTGGCCCAACTGAAGGTGTTGCTCAGTGAACAGGGCCTCCCTGTGGGTGGTAAGAAAGCGGACCTCATCGCCCGATTGTTAGCCAACAGACCAACAAAATTGTTGGCTCCAGGACCATCCTCCTCAGCATCAACAACACTTGCTCTTGAGGACGATTTGGGCCCTTTTGATGAACCAATGAGCGTCATGATGCGAATGAAACTGCCACTGTATGGACCGATTAACTACGGAATGGCCGTCGCTATTGGACTTGCTTTCTTGATGATTTCAGCAGCATTGATCGTGCAGCCATCTTGGCTTGGCTTCGAGGAAGATTATGACTATCAACTGATTGATTTTGATCCGGTTCAAACACAAACTTTCGCACAAAACCTCGTTAACCTTGGCCATCCTGATTGGGAAGGGCGTATGAGTGGGACACAAGAAGAAGCCAACGCAGCCCAATACATCATTAGCGAGTTTGCAAGCATGGGCTTACAAACACAACTGAACAGCTTTGATGTCCCAATGCACAAAGTAGAATCTGAACCAAGCCTTCGGATTTGTGTGCAAGGTTTTGGTGGAAACAGTCCTTGTGAAGGTCCACTCGCAGTTGGATCGGTGATCACTGAATTCCAACACCGCGTGGATTATGTGATTCAAGGGTTCTCAGGTCGTTCGGAATTTACATTCCAGCAGGATGTGCAGTTGACTGATTTAGGCAATGGCAGTGACGATGCACTTTGGCAAACAGCTGGAGGTACTGTAGGCTACCTCCGAAGTGGAGGCTCAAAGATTGGGAACACCCTGATGTTCTCAAAGGCCGCTGAATACAATCTTGCTGGACTTATACGAGCGAACAAGGATTACAACTGTGGAATGATCGAAGGTAATGACTGCGTCCCCATTTTCAAAGGCAGCAGGATCGATGATGTCACCGCTGCGAACGGTGGAACCATACCAAGTGACCTGCCTTTCATTGCGATGTCAAAGGACGCTGGAGAGATCCTCGAGACGACAGTTTTCAACGCAAGTGGACCTCAAGGCGTTCTTGAGATGATTATTGATGTCACAAATGACGAAGAGCAAACCATCTATGTGCCATGTGGAATCATTGAAGGAAAATCCACCGAAGTCGTCATCATCGGCGGCCATCATGATACTGTGTATCACGCTCAAGGAGCCGTCGATGATTCGTCAGGGACCGCAAGCGTGATGGAAATGGCACGCCAAATGAGCATGATTGTCAATGAAACTGGAACGCCTGAGCGAACCATTCACTACTGCACCTGGGGGGGCGAAGAGGAGGGGCTCTACGGCAGTCGGGCCTACGTCAATGCAAATCAGAACTTCCTGAAGGAAAACCTACGCCTCTATGTGAACCTCGATATGAATCACGTTGACTCTGATACTGCTCGAGGAAACTCCGTTTCGCTCTTCACCAACAACCGTGGCGATTACGAGCATATGGAGCGGATCACAAACCTCTATGAGAAGGAAAACCCAGACATGGCCGAACGCTATGACATTCGACTTTCGCTCTTGGATGGCGATCAAGGGGACCCAGATGGAATGCCATACAACTCTGATCACGGGCCATTTGTCTACGACCTTGAGGGGAAAAGAGGTAGAGCAGTGGTCTGTTATGGAAGTGGCAGTTGGGAATACCATACCTACCTCGATACAATGGACCGATTCAATGCCGAATCGCTTGGAGTCTCAATCACCATCTACGGCACTTACGTGCGCATGTTGGCTTACAACGCTGATGCTTGAGCCACCAAGAACAAGCGACGGCTTGAAAGCGTGTGTGCCAGCCCTCGGCTCATGGTCGCACCTAGTGCTTGGGCATCACACATTCTTGTGGCATCGAAATCTGAAGCAGTTCAAATGAAGGATAAAATCGTCAAATTGAAGGATTTTCAGAAATTTGCTCGGAAAAAAAGCACCTGCCCATCAAGTCAGAAAGGCGGTGATTTGGGTTGGTTCCGCAAGGGCCAGATGGTTCCCCCTTTCGAAGAAGCCGTTTGGGCCAATCCACTTGGCACCGTTTCATCTCCCGTCAAAACTCAATTTGGCTACCACCTGATTTGGGTGCATGAGCGAGACGAAGCATGAGGGATTGCATGACCATTCGGGTGGGCCTAGAAAAGTACGCGGTGATGGCCAAGCACGGCTATTACCCATTCGAACATGAGCAAGAACAACCCTTTGTGTTTACCGTATGGGCAGGACTGATCCATGATGGGGTCGACAACGACCTTTCCAAGACCCTCAATTACGCTGACATCCAGATTGCGATCGACCATGTCATGCAGGAAGCTGAAAAGCCAATATCACTCATGGAAGAAATGGCTGGTAAAATTATAGAAGCGATTGCTGAGAACCAAAATGTTGCGAGCATTTCAGTCCGAATTGAAAAACCAGAAGCACCACTTCCCCATCCGGGCGGATTACCGGTGATTGAAGTCGAATGGCGTAGAACTTGAGCGAGCCTTCAAGCACCTCATCATCAAGCACCACCTATGGCGGAGCCGATTCAAAGGGTGTTTGTCCCTTCTGCTGTGGAGGAGGGGGGCAACTCGTTGTCATTAGGTTGCTTTAGCAGCGAGGAAACTGCTTGGGGCGTCCTTCGAAGTTTTCTCAAAAAAAGCGATCAAATGTTGCTCACTTCTGCTTCTGTGGTCGTTTGGGACATCGACGTAATCGGTGAGAATGGACTGACGATTCTTGCATCACTTGAATGCAAAGTTTGCCCTGTTTGCACCAGGCAAACCTTCTGGGTCGACCTTGAAAATTTCTCCGCCTTGTGCCACGGAGAAGCATGTGCCGCATGGGTCGAAGAGAGTACACATGAACCTGGGGTGATCGATTGTGGCTGGCCAGCACTGAGGTTCCTCAAGCAAACTAAATCCATCGAGGAGGCCTTCACAGAACTGTTTGCCCTTGGCGATCAAATAAAAGCCGCTGGGATCACAGAAACTGGTTCAGTCGAGGCATCGGAAGGGATGTTGGACGAGTTTGACTCTACAACGACCTGAGGACAACTGGTCCAACAAAACTGAAGGCAAAAATCCCCAAAAATACGAACATCCAGATTCGCATTTGGCGTTCATTTTTCTGATCACGGGCGTTCCGGTCAATGCAAGCTTGGTCACTGCAAACTCGTGGTTCAGCAGAGAGTTTGATCGGACGGAAACACACACGACAATGCTTGTGAGGTTGCACCTTGCCGGAAGCGGACGAGGTCACCTTGTTGGTCATTCGTTGGATATTTTCCTTGACTTTCTTTGCATCAACCATTGTTCATCACCTAGGGTTCGATCAGTGTACCATCGAAAGGTTGCCCGTCCAGAGCTTGTTCGAGCAATGAAAGATCACGCCCGTCGAGCACGGCGAGCCGGAGGTCACACGCTTTGGCCCACCCAACCGCAACGGGGTCGATCACGGCTGAAGCACCTGGTGCCAATGGTTCATCAATTCCAGTGATTTCAGCCAATTCATCAATGGTCATCGTCGTGAATGAAACCGCATCCTCATGGTGACGAGGATCTTTGTCAAAGACGTGGCTCACATTGGTGGCAATCACACAGTGGCTCGCACCGGTATCTCTTGCCAGGGCTACCGCAACGGCATCCGTGGTATGGCCTGGAGTTGTACCGCCCATCACCACGAGGTGGTGAGCATCCATCAATGCTGCAGCGTCGCTGGTTGTCGTAGGAATAACGGGAGCGACATCACAGCCAATATCGAGGAACACTTGCTGAATCACTGTGGCGTTCAATCGGGTTGCAGCGATGCCGACTTCGTCCAGACGACGCGGGTCACTGACCAAGCACTGGGTGAGAGCGATGCCTTCACGCGCTGGTAGACCTCCACCGACAACAAGGGCCAACCGGCGTCCATTGCCTTCCATGTGAACCGCAAGTTGACGCAATCTACCAAACCACTCGGTTCGTTGTTCTGCTTCTTCAGGCCTTAGGAGGCTGCCCCCCAAAGCAACAACATAACGAGGGGTCATGGTTGACTCGTTGCGCGCTTATCCTTTGAGCATATCCCCACGAACAGCAACTGAGGCGTCCTCCTTTGTAGTTTCACTGCACACCAGCATGAGAGAGTTGAAGACCCCTCAACCACGCCCTTGATTCGGAGGCCAAGCGATGTCAGATGATGCAACCCTCGCCACGCGTCGGCTTCGACTCAAACTCGCGCTTGAAGAGTTAAGGGAAATGAAAGGGTTTGGCACTGAATTGGTGACGTTGATTATCCCGCCTGACCGTCACATTTCTGACGCTCGATCATTGCTACAAAACGAACACGGGCAAGCCGCTAACATCAAGTCCAAAGGCACTCGAAAGAATGTCCAAGGTGCCATTGAATCTGCTATTTCCACTCTTTCTCGATACAAAAGGCCGGGTGAAAATGGCATCGCTATTTTTGTTGGGTCGATCATTATTGGCAACAACAAAAACCGAATGGTCAATGTCGTGGTCGAAGAGCCACCCCAACCGCTTATGTCCTTCAGGTACCGATGTGATTCTGTGTTCGAGTTAACCCAACTTGAGGACATGCTGGTCGATAAGAAATCCTACGGACTGTTCGTAATCGACCGTTCAGAAGCAGCCTACGGTATTGCATCAGGAAAGCGAATTCACGTCCAAGAGCACTTGGTCTCAAACATCATGGGGAAGCACCGACAAGGTGGTCAATCCGCACAACGTTTCGAACGCCTGATCGAAGAAGCGGCTCACAATTTTTTCAAGCGTGCGACCGAACACGCTTGCTCGTACTGGCTTCCTAACCTGGAAAACATCCAAGCAATCATCATAGGAGGTCCAGGAGCCACCAAGGATTTTGTTGTCAAAAACGATTACTTCCATCACGAGGTGGGCAAGAAAATAGCAAAAACCCATTTTGATGTCGGCTATTCGAATGAAAGCGGGGTACGAGAACTTGTTGAAAACGCTGGAGCGCTCATGGGTGAAATCGAACTGGATGCAGAACGGCAGATTATGACTCAATTCTTGGCAGAACTCATCAAGACGGCCCCTCGAGCAACGTACGGTGAGATGATGGTTCGCAGCGCACTTGAGCGGGGGGCGATTGACCGCCTACTTGTCTCAGAGGGGCTTCGAAAGAACACCGTTGAACTGCGGTGCGGCTCTTGTCAACATGAATGGACTGCAACCATCGCACGTATGGAGACTATCCCACCTTGCCCTTCATGCAACGCAGCTGGGGACAACGCAAAGGAACTCAGCAGCATTTCATTGATCGAAGAACTTGGGAAGATGGCTGTCCGAAGCAACACCGAAATCATTTACATTTCTGTTGACACAGAAGAAGGCTCCCAATTGCTGCACGGATTCGGTGGCCTTGCCGCCCTTTGCCGGTACCCAATGATGTGAAGTGATCCACATGAAGATGCTCAAAACAGTGATCGAACCCTTGATTGAGGCCGCCCTATCTGAAGTCGGCATCAACAATGACCACTGGAAAAGCATGCTCGCTCCATCCAGAGAACTCGAGCAAGGGGATCTTTCCCTTCCCTGTTTCCCTTTCGCAAAGCAGATGGGGCAAGCACCACCACAGATCGCCGAAGCAATTGCAACCGCCATGCCTCCGCACGAAGCGATTGGTGAAGTCAACGCTGTTGCTGGATACCTCAACATCAAAGCGAGCCCAGCATGGTTGGCCAAGTCAATCCTTCACTCGCCATCTACCAGCGGCCATCCGTTTGGCGAGTGCCAACCGACTGGACGAAAAATCCTCATTGAACACACTTCTGCGAACCCAAATGGCCCCTTCCATGTGGGAAGGGCACGAAATGCCATTCTTGGGGATTCGCTTGTCCGACTCCATCGATTGTTCGGCAATGAAGTACGCGCCGAATACTATGTTGATGACATGGGCAAGCAAGTTGGAGTGCTCGCATGGGCTTTGGCAAATTTGTCAAGTGACGAAGTGGAGGCCACACTCGCTGGAAGAGAACCGCTCAATCCAAAATGGGCAGGGAAAGCGGATCATCAACGCGTGCGCTGGTACCAAGCAGCGCAGGTGATTCGACAAGAACGAGCGGACAAAGAAGAAATTGAGCAAGAAATTGGCCGCATGGTGCACGCAAGCGAACACGGCGACCAACAAGTCCTCGATGATTTCCAAGCTGCTTACCAACCAGTTCTCGACGGCATGCTCACAACCTTGGCGCGCTTAGGTATCGGTTTTGACACCTTCACCAAAGAATCAATGTTCGTCACCAATGGCGACGTCGGCCGACTTATGGAACAATTCAGATCGTTTGACATTCACGGAACTGCAGACAATGGTGCTGAATTCTTGGACTTAGGGGCTCGAGGTCTCAAGGGCAAAACAGAATTCTTCTTCCGTCGTGGCGACGGGTCTTCACTCTACGCAACTCGAGACATTGCCTACCACATGTGGAAATGGCAACAATGTGATGACTTGATCAACGTACTCGGCGAAGATCACAAACTCCAGGCCAAACAAGTCGGTATGACGTTGACAGAGCTTCAGCAAAAGGTGCCAGAAGTGATGTTCTACTCCTTCATCAAACTCCCAGAAGGTAAGATGTCCACTCGTAAGGGGAACGTTGTGTTCATGGACGATTTGCTGGAAGAAGCATCCGAGCAAGCTGCTGCGGTTGTCGGGGCCCTTCGACCCGATTATGAACGCGACCAAGTCAAAGAAATCGCAGACGCAGCGGGCAAGTCCGCCGTTCGATTCAACATCATCAAAGTCAGTCCTGAGAAAGGATTCACCTTCCGCTGGGAAGAAGCACTGGCCTTTGAGGGCGGTTCTGCACCTTTCATCATGTACTCTCATGTTCGCGCATGTTCAATCCTTCGCCGATGCGAAAAAGAGGGTGTTGATGTTGCTGAAGAAATGGCAAAATCGGATGTCGAAATCCCAGATGAAATGTCAAGTGGGATGATCGGTCTATTGCGCTCACTTGCCGTCCACAACGATGTTCTTGCCAAGGCGGTCAACGATCGACGCCCGCACCTTTTCGCCAACCAACTCCTGCATCTAGCCACCTGCTTCAATGCATTCTATAGAGACTGTATGATTGTCGTCGATGGTGAAGTCAACACCTTCAACTTACAAGTCTCAGAGGTTGCTCGCCGCTTGATGCGAACGGGAATGGAAGGATTGGGCATTGTACCAATTGAACACATGTGAGATCAATCTTGATCTCTGCGATACCAACCTTCTGGTAGTGCCATCGGATCAATTTGGCGAGCGTCTTTGATTCGACGAATGATTTCCATGCGCATTGCCTCCATGCCCACAAATTCAGTTGCAGACATCGTCACTCGCCCCTTAGGGTCGAGCAATAAGGGCAACTCAGGCGTTCCTTCGGACCCATCCTCGCGCCATTCTGATTCTGCTGCTGCAACGTCCTCCCACATTTCGGGAAGGGGTGATAAGAGATCAGCCTTGGATGTGACCACCATTAAATCGGTTCCTGGGAGCATGGATTGAACGTCTTCTAGAAGGTGCATCTGCTCCTCAAGCGTTGTGCCACAGGCTTCACTTTCGTCCATTAAGAACAAGACCAACGAACCAATGTGTTCGAGGGCCGCAATCGCCTGCAATTCAATTGCATTGCGCGCGGTCATTGGTCGGTCGAGCAAACCAGGCGTGTCCACCATTTGGTATTGTAAACGCCGATGGGTGAAGTGCCCAACGTGAATTTGTTTTGTTGTGAACGGATAGTGGTTGACTTCCATTCTCCCCGAACTCAAGGCAGAGATGAAGGCGGATTTCCCAACATTGGGTGCACCACAGACCACAATACACGGAAGGACCTGATCGATAGTTGGCAAGCGTTTGAGCGTTTCACGCGCCTCGCTAAGCCAGACTAGAGAAGGTTTGACGCGGCGCATAATCGAAGAAATTCGCCCGTAAGCTTCCTTTCGAGCATCATGCATCAATTCTGTTCGAGCGGTTCGAATGATTTTCTTTGTGTTTTGGCCAGCGATGTTGAGCACCTGTTTGGCCGCCCATTGGAGCATTGAAAGATGGTGACGATAGTCGTCACAACCGACACAAGCATCGATCATGGCGACGTCAAAACGGGGGGACTGATCTAATGAAGGCCAAACGTTGACGGTATCAGTGAAGGTGGTCGCAATAACATCTGCCGCAGTTTGAACCATCCGGCTCATTTGCTTCCGGACCCTGAAGATTCGATCCGAATCATCGACGCGGTCGGCTGCCTTACGAGCCCTAGAGAAGGCCTTGTCAAGCACCTCATCCTCAAGAAGGACAGTTGGAAGCGTTCGCCACGAGACTTTCATCTTCTTCCCTCAGTCCTTGCCGGTGGCCCACCCTTCAAGAATGCATACCCCTGAAAGTGGTATTTTCGGGCATTGAGGCAAGAAGGAGCATGAGCGAGGTTCAAGTAGCCTCGCCGTACACCGTTGTCCATGGCGAAGAAAACACCGAAGATTCAACTCCCAGAATGGGCACAACCAATGTGGAAAGATATGGGCTCGCCAAACCTCGATGAAGTGGCCGATGTCATCAACGGAGATCTGCTTAAGCGAAGGCATGGACTACGCCGGGACGATTTCATCGAAATTTTGCTTGATGCAAGGTCACTCGTGGAAGGTGAACCGCACTGGCTTCGTGGACGGCTCCTTTCCTCAGGAAAATCAAGCCTTGAGATGCTCTGTGAAGATGGACGTACTCATTTTGTCGCACGAGACATCATCGCAAGGATTGTTCTTACGGCACACACTCGGCCTGCTTACATCGACGACAAGGACCTCTTGGCGTTCGAGCGAGCCGATATGAAGCGTCGTTCAAGCCTGCACGAGAAGGTGGAGAAAGAAAGCAAAGGCAGCGACGACTCCCACCTTTGGGGTTGAGAACATGGACATCCCAACGGGATGGGCGATGGTCGAAGAACGCTTGATGCGTGAATTTGAATTTGCTGATTTTGACCGAGCAAAGGAATTTGTCGATGAAATTTCTTCCTATGCCAAAGAGGTCAACCACCACCCTGAATTGCACTTTGGATGGGGGTATGTGATCGTGGAATTGTTCACTCATGATGAGGCAAAAGTCACCGAGAAGGACATCGACTTAGCTCAACGAATCAACGCTTCAATGGAGGCCTGAAAGAGTGCCAAGTGATCCTAAAGGCAGAACGGAGCCAGGGTATAGGCAACACATGTTTGTCTGTGGCCATGAACGCCCAGAAGGTTCAGCACGCCCCTCATGCTCACGCCGTGGGAGTTTGGCCCTTATGCAATCCATCAAGCGAGCAGCAAAGGAAGCTGGGTTGCATGATGTACGAGTTCAGAAATCAGGTTGCCTCGACTTTTGTGAGTTTGGCACAACTGCTGTGATTTATCCCGAAGGAATCTGGTACACATTGGATGGCCAAGATGCCGTGGCTGCGTTGGTACAGCACTTGCAGCACGGTACTGGGGCTGAACATCTGCAAATGAACATGGATGAATAAGCCAGGTTGCTTCAGGCTTCAGAAGGCGAGGATTCTTCTTCGTTGTCTGCCTCACGAGTTCGTTTGCAAGTATCTGCTTGACATGGTTCATGGGGTTGAGCATTGCTGGTTGTTGCAAGAAGTGGATCCATTTGATCGAATGCTTCAAGCAAACTTGGACCGCTTGCTAGATAGTAGACCGAGCCTCTTCCATCTCTAGAATCTGCAGCACTCGCATTTTCATTTGTTGCGCAATCACCTGTGCAACCGTCAGCAAACGCAACATAGACTCGGCCTTCTCGGTCAATGTGCAAGTCATTGAAATCCAAGAGGTTTCGATTTGACCCACCAATATCCCTGCAGTCACCTGAATTCAAGCAGATAGAACCAACCTGCACAGGATCGTCTGTCACCCGCTGAGTGTGGAAGATTGGGTTCTCATCAAGGGCGTTTAGACTGTAGGTGATGTACAGGTGGTAGGTCGCGTTGTTCGGAGCATAGTGTGCGTTCCCGTCCCAAGGACTTCCATCGATGTTTGATTCACCAATCATTTCAGTATTTTCGCTTCCAAGGTAGGTGATCGCAATTCTTCCAGGGTCGCCGGCATCGGTTTGTGGGAAGACAGTTGAAATGACGCCCGCAGGTGAAATTCTGATGCTCTCTTGTTCCCAAGTTTCACCCGAATCTATGGAGCGTGACATGTAGACGCCTTCATCAGCACCAGTCCAAACGTGATAGGCGTTTGATGCCGTATCGGCTGAAACTTCAGAATTTTTTCTCGGGTAGGGCGTTCCTGCGTCCTCGCCCATCGAACGCTCGAACCAGGAGAAGCCGTTGTCTTTCGAAACGATGACTGTTGGAGTTTCAACCCTCGGCGTGACGTAGACTGTCCCATCTGCAGCGGTCGAGATTGCCCCGTGCAGACCTCCGTTTGTGGTGGCTAATCCAATGATTTGCCCGCCCGCCTCGAAGGTAGCTCCACCGTCGAAACTTGTGAAGCAGAAAATCCCTGCCAATTTGTTGTAACAGTAGTAGACGGCGGTTTCATAAAAATTTCCAGTGATTGAACCCAGAGCTCCGTAACCAGCGCTGGTCCATGGGCCACTAGCCAATTTGATGTGATCATTGATTGGTGTCGTTCCTGAATCGTGCGGATTACCAAGCCATGACTGGCCGTCATCATCACTCCAACAGATCCATGAAGTTTCAAGTCCAATCATTTGGACATTGAAGATTCGATCTGTGATGGGGTCAACCCAACCGTACGGGTCGCTTGTGGTCGGGGAACATTGGATTGGATCTTGAGTTTCCTCCCAAGCCTCTCCATAATCGCATGACCTCATTACTTTCTCCATGGCGATGAAAAAGATACAGCCACTGGAGGTGATCCCAATACTGGGCTCCTTGCCAGTCTCACCAACATCACTAAACTGGAATTCCATGGTAAGTGGGGGTATATTTACGTCGTTGCCGTATTTGTCTGTGACAAAGGTTCGCGTCTCTTCAACAACAATTTCTTCTTCCTCCACGACCACTTCTTCAGCACCAAAACAACCGGAGAGGGAAAGGGTGGCCATTAAGAAACACAGCATGAGTGCCTTGACTCGCATGACCATGCGTGATAGCCTCCTGCATTTATGTTATGCCTTCGTCAATCTAAGCAACTGCAATGAGAACTGGGAAATTACACGGGGACGGTTTTTTCAAAATCCTCTATAGAGTGGATTGCAGAGGTTCAAAGTTTGACCGGTCGAGTCGCACCACAAGCTTGACACTTGAGCAAAGTCGTCCGATCTTGCTTAACGAAGTGAGTATCTGGGGCGCCACATTGGCTGCATTTGATGTAGCTGTTGACGTAGTTTGAGATGGTTTTCTTGATACGCTTTGGTGGAATTCTTCCCTTGAAGCGAGCCCTTGGTCCGTCTCTTGAACCAGAGGTACCAAGTTCATTGAGGATGTATTGATACACGTGATTGTCGTCCCTGTCCATCATTGAGACCACCTCGTTGAAATTACGGAAAATTGTGTTCTGACCTTCGATCAAAATCTGCGGAGGAGGAAGTCGCCACCTGGAACGAGATGAGATTTCCTCGGGAATGTTCTCTCGTGCTCGGTCGAGCAAGGACTCGTAATCGAAGTCGCTCATGCGTCAGTGCCTGTGGCGCTCTTTCTTGAAGCCATCGGAACCTTAGGGGCAAAGGATTGATGAGGTTGAGTCTTTAGCCCAACATGAGAACTATGGTTTCGAGCATCGAAGAATTGAGAGCACAAGCCCTTGGCATGCGAAAAGAAGGACTCAATTCACAGCAAATCGCCGATGAATTGTCACTTTCACAAGACACAATCTCATGGTTGCTGACCGATGGCGGCAAGGGTGAGCGCCCAACTGACGTTCGTGTTGGATGGCGCAGCATCGGGGTTCGGCCGGAACGCATTGCTGCAGTTGGCACGATTATGGCCGATGTAGCGGATGAAGAACTCGGACTGGAAGACATCGATACAATTGTTGGCATTTCGATCAATGGAATCACATTTGCACATGAAGTGGCACGGAACCTCGGGGCTGAATTCACAATCTTCCGCAACGTCGAAGGCGAGGACGGTCAAGGCGTACTTTCCAACAAATATGGCAAAGTGGCTGGAAAGAAAGTGGTCATTGTCGACGATGTACTTTCATCCGGCGTTACCATGGGCAAAACCATCGAAGCGATTCGTGCCGTTGGAGGCGATGTTGGACTGGCCATTGTGCTTGTCAACAAAACTACACGCAATGAGATCGAAGGCGTTCCGCTCCGCGGCATCATTCGAGCTGTACCCGTTTGAGGTGAGATCATGCACTGGACGGATGTCGCAGCCAAGGCATTGAGCCACAAAGGCGACAAACATATTGTATCCACCGGAATCACCCCCAGCGGTGAATTTCATATCGGCCACTTGAGGGAAATTCTCACTGGCGATATGATTGCTCGCGCCGCAAGAAATGCCGGACTCGATGTTGAATTTGTGTTCATCGTCGATACCGCAGATCCATTGCGAAAGGTGTATGATTTCCTCAGTGAGGAATATGAACAATTCATTGGCCACCAATTGGGCAGCATTCCTGCGCCAGACGTAGATGGTAAGCCTGACTGGCGTCGCTTTGAGCAGGAAGGGTGGACCTACGGAGACCACTTTCTGAAGCCCTTTCTCGAAGCCCTAAATCAGATTGGTGTCAAACCTCGCATCATCGACAACCTCGACGCCTACACTTCCGGTAAATTTGATGCTCTTGCTAAAATCGCTTGCGACCGTCGCGATGAGATTCGTGAGGCAATTGAGCGCATATCGGGGAGAGAACTCGCCGATGATTGGTTTCCATGGAGCCCTCTTGACTCGAAGGGCTCCCTTGATGGAGTGAAGGTGACTGGCTATGAATATCCATTTGTCCATTGGCTCGACTCCCACGGCGTGGAAGGGTCTTCTGATTTACGAAAGGGAGAAGGAAAATTGCCATGGCGAATCGATTGGCCAGCAAAATGGGGCTGGATCGGCGTCACCTGTGAACCGTTTGGCAAGGACCACGGCGCTGCAGGCGGCTCCTATGCAACCGGGCGAGAAATCGTCAAAATCCTCGGCCATGAACCCCCCCACCCGCTCACATACGAGTGGATCAGCCTCAAGGGACAGGGTGCAATGTCGTCCTCTGCCGGCAACACCATTGGACCGATCGAAGCCCTGGAGTTGGTGCCACCTGAAATCCTTCGATTGCTTGTGGCAAAATCAAAACCAAACAAGGCCATTGAATTTGATACGGGCATGAGTTTGGTCAATCTAGCGGATGAATACGAACGAATGGCTGCGCGTGATTACGCTGCTGAACTCTCGAATGAAGAACTCAGTCGAAGGCAACGGGTACAAATTGAAGATGCAGCCGGGGCCATGAGGATGGCAGTCATTGAGGAAGGAACTGAAGCAGAAGCTACAGCTGTCACATTCCGTCATCTTGCACTCTTGGCACAAACCAAATCATCTGACGAAGAAGTGTGGTCAAGCCTTCGAAATGCTGGCGCAATCAAGGAACCAAACCAATCGCTGATCGATCGTTTGATGAGAATGCGAGCCTGGATCGCATCCAAGCATTTCCCTCTCGAAATGAAGATCAGCATTCTTGAGCATCCAAACAAGGATGCTTTGCTTGCCTTGAGCGAAGAAGAACGGAGCGTGCTCCAATCACTCGCGGATGCTCTAACAACATGCAAATGGGACGCACAAAGCATCGGAAGCGCGATTCCACAATCTGCAAAAGATCTTCAGCTTACGCCGAAATCAGGCTACAGGGCAGCTTATGCTGCGCTCATGGGTAAAGAAAGAGGGCCTCGGTTGGCACCAATTCTAGCAGAAATGGAGCAATCGACAATTGTAGCATTGCTCCAAAAATGCGCTGCATTGGTTGCATGAACTGAATACAACAGTTCTCCAAGACGAACCCGTGTTCAAATTAGAGTCGTTTTTCCGGCCCATTCCTCCGATTTTGACCATCACCCTTCAAAAGAGGTGAGCGTCCATATGGGATTATGGCGGGCGTGTACTGTCCAACCTGTGAAGCAGGTGTTGAAGCAGCGGCAAAGTTTTGCCTCTCTTGCGGTCACGATTTGACCGGCCAAGGCCCCATCACTGCAACTGGCCACGACCTCAACCAACTCAAAGAGGTCATCAGGCACAGAGATGATCTTTCAATGGCCGAAAAGTTCGACATGATCGCAAAAGTCGAAGACGGAGCCAATCCAATTCTCTTAGGGATTGCAGCCCCTGCTGAGGGCGAAGATGTCGATTTAGCAAGTGCGTTTGGTACCGAACTCGAAGAAACGTCATCCTCAGTATATTCCAATCATGAATGGGGTCAATCTCCCGCAGCGAACGCTGCTGTGAGAGCGGTCGTACGTGGAACGAACGGCTGGGATTTGATTCAGGCAGGCAAACTTGACCTCAGCGAAGGGCTGTTCCGTGATGCGATGGACAACGGAATGGAAGCATCGACTCACATCCACGATGTGGCAAGCGGTGAGCACGAAGGTATCGATCCTGATGCAATGCGAGCCATACCAGTCCTCAAACCACCCAAGCGAAGTTTCTGCCCAAAGTGTGGATCTGACATTCACGCCAACACCATGTTGCAATGGCGAAAGTGGCGGGATTCATCTGGAGCGGTCGTGTCAATGCAACTTGAAGCTTCAATGGAAACATCCCTGATTCAAGTTGCTGCTCACTACCTCAACGTCATGCAAGCCATGAAGGACGAACGCGACGATGCAATAGCAAAAGCTGCCAAGGGCGATCCTACCGTGATCGAGGCGAAGTTACGAGAGCAATTGGAAAAGAGCATCCGAAAGGACCTCGAAAAAGAAATCCGTGCCGAAATGGAAGAGGAATTCAAGGGACGTTCAGTGGCCAGTTCTGATTCTTCAGCCGGAAAAGGAAAGAAAGCTGCAACAAAATCCAAACCAAAAGCAAACAAGGCTGCCGCAACAAAAGCAGCCGCTGGAACCAAGAAGAAAAAGTCCGGTGGTATGTTTGGGCCAAAGAAAGTCAAGAAAACCTACGAGGGAGAAGCTGGTGGAAAGGCCGATTGGTTCCTCAAAGAAGCACTCGACACCGTGTACGACCCACACGGTACGGGCAAAGTAATCAAGCCCGCTACGATTCTGGCTCGGTCGAGCGATGGAAACGTTCGCGTCCGGGACGTCGTGAGGATTTACGATCTTGAGGGCGAATCTGGCATCAGTGAACTCGCTTGGACAAGCCCCCTTACCAAATACATCATCGATGCTTACGATGAATGTTGAACTCAGTAATGCACTGTAAGCCTGCGAGGTTCGAGAGGACCCTTCTTTGCGGCCTTCATAGCAGCAACTTCCATTGAAGCACCTCGCAGGGTTGTGACAAAGGGAATATTCAGTTCAACCGCCAGACGACGCATCATATTGCCATCTCGAACTGCGCCGCCCGATACGGTTGGCACGTTAACGATGAACGATACTTTTTCCTCTCGCATCAAATCAAGAGCATCGGGGTGGTTTTTGTCTGCAATCCGGTAGGCCACACTTGCTGGGACATCATGTTCTCGAAGGACATCACATGTTCCTGGCGTGGCATAAACTGTGAACCCTAACTCGACCAAATCCTTAGCAATTGGAACAAGGCGTTCTTTGTCGTCGTTCCGGACGGTGAGGTATGCACCACCCTCGGTCGCGACTGGCACTTCAGTTGCAATCCGGGCTTTGAGGTAGGCAACATCCGCCGAAACATCGGATCCGTAGACTTCCCCAGTGGATTTCATCTCGGGACCGGGTGCAGGATCTAGCCCGCGCAATTTGATGAATGGGAACACAGGAGCCTTGACACATACTTGTCCTGAAGTTCGCTGAGGAATCGTTTGTTTTGACAGCGGAATGCCAATCGTTATGTTGGCGGCAATGCGCGCCATAGGAAGTCCTGTTGCCTTTGCTACGAAGGGCACGGTTCTCGAAGAACGCGGATTCACTTCAAGCGTGTAGAGTTGATCGCCTTGAATAGCAAATTGAATGTTGTAACAGCCTTTGATCTTGAGCCCTAAGCCAATGGCTTTCGTCTGTTCTTCAATTCGTTGAAGCATGGATTCCGGAATGTTTTGTGCAGGGATGAAACATGTTGAGTCCCCAGAGTGGATCCCCGCTTCTTCCAGATGCTCCATGATCGCCCCAACCAGAACCTCGTCCCCATCAGCAGCAGCGTCGACGTCAATTTCTGTTGCATGACCAAGGTACTCGTCCACCAGCAGGGGTTTATCTGGGGCAAGATAGGCTTCGGTCAGGTATGCGTCTAATTGTTGCTGATTGGCAAGTATTTCCATTCCACGGCCACCGAGGACATATGAAGGGCGAATCAAGACGGGGAAACCAATCTTTTCGACGGCCGCCCTGACGTCGTCTGAACTTGTCCCCGTTGCACCTCGAGGCATCTGCAAACCAATGCGCTTGGCGAAGGATTCGAACCGTTCCCTATCGCTCGCCTCATCCACAGCATCGCAGGAAGTCCCCATAATTGACATCTCGAGACCGAGGGGTTTCAGGGAAGGAAGACGTTCGTTCAGAGGCAAGGCCAAATTGATGGCAGTTTGCCCTCCAAATTGAAGAAGAATACCGTGAGCTTGCTCACGCAACAAGACTTCTGTCACGTACTCAAGCGTCAGGGGTTCGAAGTATAGCCGGTCTGAAGTGTCGAAATCAGTCGAGACAGTTTCTGGGTTATTGTTGATCAGGACTGCGTCTTTTCCTGCTGCACGAATAGCCTTCACTGCATGGACACATCCATAATCAAATTCAATGCCTTGACCGATGCGAATTGGCCCGCTTCCCACGGTAACCAGGCGCTCTTTGGTTCGCTCTTCCATGTTGGGCAACGTATCAATTCCAAGATCATCATCAATTTCGTAAGTCGAGTAGTAATAGGGTGTCTTGGCAGCAAACTCAGCGGCACAAGAGTCGACCATACGGTATCTCGGGTGGAGGTTGAGGCTGTGTCTCCGCTTCATCACTGCGTCCTCGTCAAAGCCTGCTTTGAGCGACCTCGGCCCAGCCGCAGGGAAACCAGAGAGCGCATCTGCAATGTGAGCATCGCTGAATCCAAGGCTTTTCCATGATTTGAGTTGCTCTCGTGTCAATTCGGAAGGGGTTGCGTGTGTGTCGGTAATCGACCGCTCGGTCTTGGCTATGTTCTCGAATCTATAGAGGAACCAACGAGTGATTCTTGTAATTTCATGAACCTTCTCAACGCTCCATCCTCGACGGAACGCTTCGATTAAAGCACCCATCCTGCGATCGGTTGCCACACGGCACCATTCCACAAGTGTCGAATCAGGGAGTTGGGACAGGGCACGCTCTGCCATTCCATCGCCTTCAGATTCATCCGCCCTTGTGAGTGGACGTGGATGGGCACAACCTTGCTCAAGCGAAGCCCATGCCTTGAGGAATGCTTCTTCGAAATTCCTGCCTATAGCCATCACTTCGCCAGTTGATTTCATCGAGGTGCCGAGCGTTCGGTCTGCAGTTCGGAATTTATCGAAAGGCCATCGAGGAATTTTCACCACGCAGTAATCCAATGTTGGTTCAAACGCTGCGGTTGTGCCTTCCCCAGTGATTGGGTTCGGCAATTCATCCAGCGTGTAACCGACTGCAATCTTGGCAGCCATTCTGGCAATTGGATATCCTGTCGCCTTGCTTGCTAGTGCAGAAGACCTCGAAACACGTGGATTCACTTCAATGACCCGAATCTCGCCAGTAAATTGGTTGAATGCAAATTGAACATTGCACCCACCTTTGATGTTAAGTTCACGAATCAGCGCAAGTGCTTGGTCACGAAGCACTTGATGATCTGCATCGGAGAAGGATTGGAGCGGCGCAACAACCGTGGATTCGCCCGTGTGAACGCCCATCGGATCGATGTTTTCCATGGTACAAACAATGGTCGCATTGTCAGCTCCGTCGCGCATCACTTCGTATTCGAGTTCCTGCCAACCAAGAATTGACTCTTCAATCAGGACCTGGCTGATTCGAGAGTTTCGTAATCCGAGTGTTGCAATCTCAACAAGTTGCCCAAGGTCCCATGCTGTACCACCGCCTAGGCCTCCCAGCGTGAATGCGGGACGAATAAGAATCGGCCAACTGCCAATCTCGTCCGCAGCTGCGATCACCTCTTCCATCGAATTACAAGCAATAGCCTCTGAGATCGGCAGGCCAATGGATTCGCACACCTGGTTGAACAATTCACGATCTTCCGCTTTGTCAATCGCATCCAAATCAGAACCGATCAGCTCGACACCCAATCGCTCCAGGGAGCCATCGTGTGCAAGTTCACTTGCAATGTTGAGCGCTGTTTGTCCACCCATTCCAGCGAGCAATGCACACGGTTTTTCAATTTCGAGAATACGGCGAACCGTCGAAGGAATAAGCGGCTCAATGTAGATCTTGTCCGCCATTTCAGGATCGTTCTGAATCGTTGCGGGATTGGAATTGACCAAGATGACCTCGTACCCGTCCTCCCTCAGGGCCTGAACGGCTTGGCTGCCTGAGAAATCGAATTCAGCAGCCTGTCCAATTTTAATCGGGCCGCTACCAAGGACCATGATGGTCTTGAGATCGTTTCTTCTTGGCATCAAGCGCCACCTCCAAGGTGTGCATCGACAACGTCGCGGAAACGCTTGAACAAAGGTGCTGCATCATGAGGACCCGGGCAAGCCTCGGGGTGGAATTGGACGGTAAAGGAAGGTTGATCCACAAGATCGAGGCCCTCAACAGTACGATCGTTCGCATTCACATAGCGCACCTTAATTTGAGCCCCATGCAAGTTTTCCCCGGGCGGGGAACACGCACCTGAAGGGTGAGCTGCGAGCATCCCAGCATCAGGGTCTGCAACGGCGAACCCGTGGTTTTGACTTGTGATCGAGACGCGCCCAGTCACGAGATCAACAACCGGTTGATTTGCACCTCGATGACCATACCGCATCTTGTAGGTTTGCAATCCTGAAGCGAGGCCCATCAACTGGTGGCCAAGACAAATCCCCATCACCGGCATGTTGGCTCGAACGGCTGCTGCAAGCGTTTGACGAGCCGCTGTCGCCTTGCCGGGGTGGGCTGGGTCTCCAGGGCCGTTTGAACAGAACAAAGCATCGATTTCGTACGTTTTAGCGAGCGTTTCAAACGATGTATGAGGCGGACACCATACCACTTCAAAGTGCTCGCACAAGTTCCGCAAGATGTTGAATTTGATGCCACAATCCAGCGCCCCCAGTCTCGGCAACGGTCTGTCAAGGTCATCCAAAGCCCCAGGGTTGAGAAGAACCGGTTCATCGATCGAAACTTCGTCGACTAAATCTTCCAGATCTGGAGAGGTGAGAGTTTGCAATCGGGTTCGCAGCAAGGCTTCATCCTCTTCTGGCCCAAAAACACACAGGACTGTACCGAGTTCTCGGACTCGTTTTGTGATTGAACGCGTATCGATATTCTCGATTCCGGGTACGCCATGAGAGCGGAGCAATTCATCAACGGTTCCAACCGAAAAGCGATGGTCTGGTTGGGTCATTGCGTGGCGAACGACCACACCTCGAGGCCAAACTGCGCCGGATTCTGATGCGCCCTTATGGATCCCATAATTGCCGATGAGAGGATAGGTAAAGGTCAGAACTTGACCTGCAAAAGAAGGGTCGGTTAGGGACTCTTGATACCCCATCATGCCAGTGGTGAACACCAATTCTCCTTCGCCATGTGCCTTGGCACCAAATAAGGTCCCTGTGTACCGCCCACCATCTGCGGTAAGAAGCACTCCTGAACCGGTTGCTCCAGCGGCTATCTCCTCTCTAGCATCGAGCAAATCTGCCGCATCAAGAAATGCTGGAGGAGAGGCGACACCACGACGGTTCGCCCCTGGACAAAATGAGCCGGAACCAACATTGACTTCCGACATCAGTTTTGGTCGAAAACGAACACCCATAATAATTGGGTTTGAAACCGACGGGTATTAAAGCGTAAAAACCGATAGAAAAACGACTGTAAAAGGAGCACTGGAGTGGAGTAAGAATGTACTCACTCCTCTTCTCGGTCCAAATCCCTAACTCTCTTGCCGCTGGGGGTTGGTTCGATGATAAGACGGGCGTCTTCGAAGGAACGTTCGCTGCCTGATTCACCGTGCCAAGCGTCGAGGAAAAGAGCAAGTGCTGCGACCTCGGAATGTGGTTGATTCCCAACAGCAAGATTGTACTGACTGTATTTGTACACGTCACCGGGTACCTTCGCCCCGCCCACGATCACAACAAGTGGACGGTCACGGCGTATTCGAGGTATGGCTTGTCGGAATGGCTCCCCGTACATCGTCAAGTGAACGGCAACACCGGGCTCACCATCACCAGCGTCCTCTTCCACAAACCTGCGGAGCCATCCCATCGGGCCCTTGATGTGTTCACAGGACATTCCTGAACCGAAACGATCTGCGACCGAATCTAGATTATCGAACATCTTTGGATCTTCATCTCCCGCAAGGAGGAAACGATCAGCGCCCAGTGCACGGCTCACAAGGGCCAAATGGGTGGTGATTCGTGGATCTCGGCCGAGGCGATAACCAAGCCGAAGGACATCCAAACGCTCCCCTGACATGGAACCCCCTCCCATTCATTGTTCATGAAAGCGCCGAGTCTTCATTCGAGGTGGAGGAGATCCGGTGCTGCAGGAATTTCAACCTCTTCCGCAGCAGCTAGTACAATCCCTTCGGATTCGAAGAACGTCTTGAGCCAAAATAAGAGGTAGGCTTCAACAAGGAAACTAGCGCAAAATGTCACGCCTGTAAAGAGGACGACCAAACGGCCACTGCGCCACAACCCAGTGTTGATTGAGATGTCACCAATCAAGCCATAAAACAAGGGTTCCAAAATAAAGAAACCACAAACGATGAGCATAGCACCCGATAAGAGCGAGGGGAGAAGTTGACCCTTCTCTCGGCTCAAGGATTTGAACGATGAAGAGATTAAACCAAAAAGGCCGACAGTGATGGCGACGTTTGAGAAGTTCATATCAAACAGGAAAGATGTTGCAAGGGTGATATCGTCGTTGCCTTCCGTGATCAGGACCCACCAAAAGAGCACCAAACCAGCGAGCAGAATACCACCGTAGTAGGCTTTTTGATTGATTAAATCAAAAATATCTTCTTGGCCCTTTTCCAAGCCAAACCGTTGAACAATTCGGTCTGCAAGTTGGGCGCTTTTCTCAGCGTCCGGTGTACGCACATGGCCACCCGCCACATGGCCTGACCCGTGGGTTTCAGTTCCAGCCTCCTGCGACATAGAAAGCCTTCAAAGTCACAACTTATCAATTATGCCACCCTCACGAGGAGCATGGAGGGCACCTTAGGACCCAATTTGAAACGCCAAAAGCAAATTGGCGAGGGCCTCAAACGAGTTGAAGGCGGTTCATGTCACATCATGGGCGTTCTCAACGCAACACCGGATTCATTCCATGAACAAAGCAGAGTGCAAGACATCCAACTGGCAGTGGAAACCGGCCTAGCGATGTGGCAAGCCGGGGCAACTTGGATCGATCTTGGAGGTGAATCAACTCGACCAGGAGCCGCACCGGTGGATGAGCAAGAAGAGATTCAGCGTGTGGTTCCCATCATTCAGGAATTGCGAGCCAACAATTCATCTGGTCTCATCTCAATCGACACACGGCGTCCTGCTGTAGCACGAGCCGCCCTGCTTGCTGGAGCCGATTTGGTCAATGATGTATCTGGATTGAGGGACCCTCGAATGATTGATCTCGTTTTGGAAGCGAAATGTGGAGTTTGTATCATGCACATGCAAGGGAGCCCTGGATCGATGCAAGCCGATCCAACATACGACGATTGTGTCGGAGAAATCAGCAGTCAACTTTTGGAGACGGCTCGGGCACTGGTTGCTGCGGGCCATCCTGCCGATTTGATCGCCTTGGACCCCGGCATCGGTTTTGGAAAAACGCTTGACCACAACATCCAACTTTTACACCATCCAGAAGCATTCAGAGGTGTAGAGAACTTTGCAATACTTTGGGGTGTCTCTCGAAAATCCATGATTGGCAGCATCACCGAACGAAATCATCCCAGTGAAAGACTCGCTGGAACACTCGGTGCAGCCGCAGTAGCCCATTATGAACACGTGGATCTGCTGCGGGTTCACGATGTAGAGGAGCATATCGATTTGCTCAAGGTCCTCAATGCCTTGTCTTAACGCCCTAAGCCAGAAAACACTCCGGCTGCAGCGACATAAGCACCCGCCATACTGCCGAGGTTCGAAAGGGCAGTCACCAAGAGAACTCGTCCGGCTCGGTTGGACCAAAACGCCCCTAAATCTTCCATCTTGAGGAAATTCTGGAGGTCTTCCGCTGTTGGTTCACGCATTTTCAATTGCACATAACCTGCGAACCACCCTGCTGCCAAGGTAGGATTGAGCGATGTGATTGGAGAAGCACATGCAGCGGTTAGCACTGCCAGTGGATGGCCACGTGCAATCAAACACCCAAGAGCAGCAAAGACCGCGTTGGCAGCCGTCCACACCGTGAACAATTCTACAAGGTCAGAAGCGTTACCTTTGGAAATGAAATAAGCCACAAGACCCATCATGAGTATGGGGATCAACCACGGTATGGCTTTCGACACTCGGCTCCGGTTTGGTAAAACTTCGAGGTCGGCTAATTTTTCCTCATTTGGGTGCGAAGAGGACTTGAGGTGTGCTTCAATGCCCTTGAGGTGACCAGCACCAACGACGGCGAGAATTTTCTTATCCCCTTGTGATTCGAGCCCGCTGATTTTTCCGGCGAGGTAGGCATCTCGTTCATCGATTAAAACCGACCCAGCTCCAGGAGAGAATGTTCGCAATTCTTCCATCAATGATGTCAAGAGATCTTGATCCTCGAGCAATTGAGAAACTTCAGGTGCATCTTCGTCTTCGTCGTCACCAAGCAACGACCAGAGAATTTTTATTTTTTCAAAGAATTTCATTTTCTTCCATGCCCTTCGCAATGTGGTTTGGATATCCCGGTCGATCAAAGCCACCTCAAGTTGGGCCGCTTCCGCCGTTTCAACAGCAGCCAACAATTCTGCTCCTGGTTGCTCACCTTCATCCAAGCCCATTTTCCGTTGCTCTGCTGCCAAAAGGGATTGAAGCATCACAAGGGGGGCTTTACCCTCTTTGACCACCTTAAGCAAGCCTTCTTTGTCCAATCGCCGGTTCGAGGTCAGCGCCCCGTACCTCGACTGACAAAGTTCGACAGCAACGATATCGGGTTGAAAGGATTCAATCTGGGCTTTCACAGCCTCGACGCTCGAACTGGAAACGTGGGCGGTACCCAAAACTCTCAAACGTTCTGAGTGATCATAAACAGGAGCATCAGTCATCCGAGTCAACCCCCCTAGAAAACAAGTCACCCAGAGCCAATTTCATAGCCATGAGTGCAGCTAAAGCAGCCTCATCAGGATCGCTCGGAGGCGCCTCGAGCAGGGATTCAAACAACACCTGTCCTCCTGCGAGGGCTTTGTGACCACCCGCTTGACCGTTTGGCCATCGTTCTGACAGCATCCGTCCAAGATGGATGGTTGGATCGGTGGTTCGGGCAGACAAGATCACCTTGCTGCGCCTCACACCAAAAACAATCACAGAATCAATGCCCTCCGTAGGTAAAAGAAAGTCTGCGATTTGAGCCAACGAATCCCTGTTTGGCAACTGAGAAAGAGGTGCGAGTAAAGTCGTACCGATTTGCTGGCGCTCTCGTAGGGCTTCGGCAAAGGCCTCGAGCGTCTCTTTCGATCGAGGCGGTTCCTCTATAGAACGCATCATATCAGAATCAACCCACGCATTAAGCCATGAAAGAGCCCGGATATCAACTGGATTGAAATGGCGGGTAAAACCAAGCGTGTCTGTTCGAATGCCAAAGGCAAGCGCCGTTGCAACGCGTGGCGTCATCTCAAAATCAAGGCGCATCAACATGCTTGCCACCAATGAAGAAGTGGCTGAGAACTCTGGGTGCACCATCGACAAATCGGCCGCCACACCCTCAGATGCATGATGATCAATTACAATGTGGGGCACACAATCATCGGGCAGGATATTGTTTGCACCAGGTCGATGGAAGTCGACGGTGATGACAACCGCTGCATCGGTCAATACGTCGCTGACTTCCCAATCGAGGATTAAGCGTCGTGCAGGTATATCCAATACATTGAGCATCGCTCGATTTTGCTGATGTTCAATCATGCCGCCGTACAACAGTTGGGGTTCAAGCCCCATGGAGGAAACCAATTCATACATGGCAAGACCTGCACCAAGAGCGTCAGGATCGGGGTTGTCATGACAGAAAATGGCGACGTTCGAACCTTCAGGAACCGATGAGAGGTAATGGTGAAGCACGGATGCGCCATCTTTTCGCTCCCAAGACCGAATTCGATCTTGCATTGCAGTGTATGATACATCGTCCACACTGATCAAATCCACACCATCGCCTTCAAGCGGCATTGTGGTGAGGATTGGGACGTCTTTCCAGTGGTTTCTGACCGCCTCGATAGGTGCGTCACCCGAGAGTGCATTGGGGTCGATGAGCAAAATTGCCGTGGGTTCACCAGCGTCCAACGGAAGGGACGCAAGTGGCATGGGTTCGGGCAATGCAATGACCTCACATTGTTCGATGGGGTCGGTTTCTGGAAGTGTCGATGCCAAGCCAACAAGCACACAGCGTTGACGCTGAGCGCACCATTGACTGAGCCGAACCGCAAGTGGGTTGGAACCGAACACCAGAAACATCGGCACACCTACTGTTTTGCTTGAAGGGCATCAAAACCTAACTTTGTAGTCTTGATGATAGAAATCAGGAATTGAGATAAGATCCCGGGCCACAGAACCTTTGGCTCTGGCGATGATGAATGTTGGAATCATCTGAATGGCTTTGTTCCAAATCGTGACGTGTGAGTTGTAAGATTGTCGTCCGTGAGACAGTTTTTGTTCCAAACTTACCAAACGCTGGCTCAAATCGAGGAAGTGGCGATCAGCCTTCACTTCAGGATAGGCCTCGGAGAGGGCGTTAAAACGAGGCGTCAATTGTGAAATTGAGGATTGGGCGCGCCCTAACTGATCGAGGTTCTTCGCAATGAGAGCACCTGAAGCAGCCTGTCGAGCGACAAAGAGTTGCTCAAAGAAGGCAATTTCGTGCTTGGCATAACCTTTGACGATTTCAGTCAAGTCATCTAAAGTCTGGAATTTCATCATGACGTCGCTCTCATACTGCGCCCAAGACTCATCGACGTTTGCCTCTAAACTGACGAGGCGGTTCCAAGAGCTCTTTGCCCACAACAGGCCAACAGCGCTCAGCAGGGCGGTGAAAAAACCGACGAACAGCACAAGCATGAACAAAAGGAAAGCCCCCCAACCTATCAATGATGTGGTGGCCCTTCATCAGGCAACATCATCAATGTCAACCTCATCGTCATCAGCAGGTGAGGACAAATTTCGATTGATGCTTTGCTCCTCATCGGTCTGGGTGTATTTCTCATTGCGTTCGCCTTTGCACCGGTTGGCATGGGCGGAGGTATGCTGTTCGTACCCCTTTTGCACTATGGAGCGGGTTGGGCAATTGACGGGCGGATCATCGCAGTATCCCTTGTCCTGACGGCCATTGTGAGTTATGGCAGTGGTTTGACGCATAGAAAAGAGGGTTATGTCGATGATTCTGTTGTCAAAACTGGGCTGTATGGCGCAATCCCCGGAGCGCTTTTGGGCGTTGTTTTTGTCTCATTGATCGGTTCTAATCTAGACATTGTGTTCAAATCCCTCAGTTTGGTGATGATCGTTTGGGCCATTTGGAAGACGACGAAAAAAATGAAAACTGACGCAAGTGAATCCATAGAAACGACACGCGAAGATGACATTCAAACCACGCCCCTAAGAGTCGGTGCAGCCATTGGGGGCGTGCTCTCGAGTGTCCTCGCTATTGGCGCTGGTGTCATTTACGTGCCCATATTACGCACATTTGCCAACCTTCCTCCAAGGATGGCGATTGGAAGCAGCCTTCACTTCATGATGGCGGTGATTCCAGTTTCAATCCTTGCGCATATAGCCACGCTGCCTTCACAAAGCCTCGAGCAGTTAACCGGTGAAGCACCATTCATAGCCCTGTTTGCCGCCTTGACTTTCATTGGGGCCAGAACTGGCGCACAATTTGGTATTAAGCACCTCTCGGAACAAAAAATTATGATGACATTTCTTGTTTTGATCGTGGTTGTAGCCTTGAGGTACATCTTCGACCTCGTTGGCTTCTAACGTCAATCTTCACCGGTCATTTCTTCGGTTGGAACAATGAAATCAAGTGCCGTTGATTCTTCAATCGCAACGATACCACGGATGCTATGTTGATCTTGGAGTTCAACCGTTGGCTTGGCGACCTTTACCCGGGTAGCACCCAGCGAGATGATGTGACCCGGGCTCACCGGGACTCGACCTTCAGGCAACCACAACCCCAACGTACCAAGCTCAGTGTGGTGCACCACAATGAGCGTGTGGCCGTGTTCATCAACTTCTGAACGAACCACAGTCAAGGTTTGACCGTCACCGATCAAACGTTGCGCTGGTTGCCAATCAGACCAAGTTTCAGAAAGCGGACTCAAGTGCAAACTCACCTGTGTTTCAATCGCCTCGATTTGCTCGTCAAAGGCTTGTTTTGCATCGTCTGAAATGGCGTTGAGGCCGTCGAGCAATTCCCGCAGGCCATCATGATGCAGCGTGTCTATTTTCGTCATCGCTGCGTTCGCCATCAAAAGCAAATCGGCGAGGCGTTCCATTTCTGAGGCCTGTTGCGATTCCATGGCACACTCCATGGCCTCATCGAGCAATTCCAATGCCAAACCAGGTTGGTCAATGGAAAGCAGGGAAATTCCAATTTTGGTCAAATCATTGCAAGCCGCAGCTTTGTCCTTCATCACGAGCGTTCGAGCAGCATTCATGTGATCTTGTGCTTTGGTAAGTTCGAGGTTCAGATGGCGCGTGATCCCCGCCAACACCAGATATGGCAGCCGATTGCTCTGGATGGCCTGTGCTTGGCGGTCAGCAGTTTCAAACAACTTTGCCGCCCGCTCCCAATCGTCAGAACCAGTGGCCAAGAGACCAAGTTGGTGCATGCTGTGCATTTCTGCAAACCGATCATCGATCAACGTAGCCGCTTGCAAAGCACGGGCCAAATGAAGGCGGGCTGAAGCGCGATTACCGCTCATCTTAGCCATCAACCCGAGGGCCGTTTCAGTGCGTTGAATGAACCCAGCAATGGCCGTGTTCGCTAATTCTGCTGCGTGTTCATCAAGGGGTGCTAAACCAAGACCAACAGCTTCGAGTCCTTCGCTCAAAGCGAGGACAGTCATCGAGTAAGCACCTTCGACATCGGTAGAGTAGGCTTTGGTCGAGAGGCTCGCAAGATGGTCATCAAGACCGACCATTGGGGTGCAGATCTCGATCAAGTCCCCAAGTTGTTTCTTGTGTTTTGCCTTGATTTGTTCACCCTTGAGCGCTCGTTTCAAAGAAGTGGAGAGCAGCACCTCATCTTTGTCAAGATTGGATTCTGGAGAGGCTGTTGCTTTGGCTTTCGGAACCTGAACTGTAATCAGCGAATCAACCATCCAAGTGAGTTTGGCTTGGATATCGTATTCATTGACCCTGCTGATGGCGTACCTCATTTCTGCCGCTCGTATTCGTCGAGAGAGGCTGTTAAAGGCAGAACTCGACTTGGCCCCGCCACTCTGGGCCAACCGTTGCATAAAGGTTGAAGGAGGGCACGTAGTATAGCCGAGGTTGGCTTTTTCTCCGGTCGTGGTCATCTTGAAATCATCCGTGACCAAAACCACTTCCTGACCTTCTCTCGTCAGTTGTGAGGCCAGCACCATCAGCGACAAATCAACATCTTGTGGTGAGGCTTTTTCACCGATCATCTTTGCTAATCCACGAATTTGATCTTCCTCAACATTGATGGTGGTGAGGATTGGTTCGAGGGCTTTGAGCAATTCAGGCTTCTTTTTCCAACGTTGGAAACGTACAGTCCGAACCTCTCTGTGCACACCAGGCGTGACACAGAACGAATGATTCCCCGAACGATGAAGCGCTGAAAGATCCTTCAGGAAACCATCGGGCGCCATGGCACCGAGGTGAATGAAACAATTGGAATCGATGACCCAAGTTTGACTCATGAAAAATCCCAGTTGGCGAAATGACTTGAGGGTTGGGACGATATTATGCGGTAAGGCTTGGGAAGATGCAAACTTCTGGCTGGGTGAAAAATTTCAATCGATACCGAGCAACGATACGGTAAACGACATCACGAAGGGGCAATGGTACCAACCATGCAAACGGGAACAGGACACGGTAATGCCATTTGAGATACAGAAGGCATCGGACCGCTGCTGCAGATCGCATATAGGGCCGCCCCCCTCGAACGAGGTAGACAGAGTCTGCTCTCCGTAATCGTTCAGGGAATGCTGCAATAATCGATTCACCTTCCTCGCTCTCAATCGCAACAAACCTCAGGCTTTGTGGATCATGAAGTCGCGGATGAAGGAAGACCGCTGATCTTGTGCAAAGACCGCAGTCGCCATCCATCAACAAAACATCGGGTTCAGTCATTGGATGAACCCCCCAATGGAAGAAGATGCCATGTGACCACTTCCACACCTTTGGACATGTGCGTGAGTTCTGGTTGAGTCGTATCCTCAATCCCGAGATTGTACCCTTCGACAAGGGTATTTTCTTCAACGACGACGTTTGCATCGCAGTACTCCCACTTGATGTGATGCGTGTAGCCATGATGGAGCCTCCCTTTGCGAACGGTGTAAAGGCTGTAGCGCTCAAAAAGGAAGTATTCCAATGAGCCTGGTTCAGCTTGACGCATTTCAGACGCTGGTTGTGAAGAGCCTCGTAAAGCAAAACTTCCTCCTGACCGCGCCGAAGACCATTCATAGCCCGATTCCAAAGTCCCTTTGACTTTTGAATTGGCATAACGGTAGGTCAGTCCATACCGCCAGTTTGCGTACAAGCACGTCACCCGACTCTTGGCATCAAGGGTCAAAAAGAACACACCTGGTACGCCGTTCTTGGTCACGTAAGTCCGGATATTGAATTCGCCAAAGGTGGAGATCCCAGGCACAGCAGGCAACCCAGAAGGTCGCACGTTTTCCATAACAAATGGGATGCAACCGACATAGGCTTCGCCTTGGTACAAATCCAATTCTAAATCATCTGGCAAATGGGCACGGATCAGCGCAGGCTCGACCTTCCAATGCAACAGTGTGAGTTTTTTCCAGTTCTGTCGTAGGATCCACCGACCTTCCGGCATAGGGAACGGGATGTGGTCAACCTCGAGACCATCTTTCCTTGTGCCCATGCTTGGCCATCGTGGCACAGGCTTTGAACCATCCTCAATCCAGTTCCACAGGAGTGTTGGAGGATGCACGAGTGTCCATTGCCACACCCGATTCCCATGTAGCGGCCACACCGATTGCGCAGCCTAATGGGGCCATCATCATGCAAAGAATCAGAACTGGTGTCGATACGTAAAGTGGGCGTTCTGCTGCTAGCATTCGCAGCCAAATGAAGCGCCCTACGAACATATCGAACGCCAAAAAGTGAAGCCAACCGAGCATAATCACCTGATCTTCCTGGAACAAATCAATGACGATTTCAGGTGTTGGCATTTGTGTTGAAAATGTAAGTAATATAGTACCTACTTCAGGCAATGCGAGGATGCTATACGGGAGAAGCAACGGAATAAAGCACCATCGTAAGTCGCCAACAAACCGCTGCGTATAGGCGTGATTTGGAACAAACCACATCAACGACCAGAATGGAACGATCCAAAGAGAGGACGCCCAAAACATGATTTCGAAAAGTTCCATAATCACTCCTCCTCCCCAAGTGCGGCCAGATATTTCTCAGCATCCTTCTTGAGGAACATCGAATAGAAGGCCGGCAAAATGACCAAACTGGACAGCAGAGCAAGAGCGATGGCAATCACGAAGGCTTGTCCGAACAGTCGCAATGGCAACAAAGATGAGAGGTTCAGAACGGCAAAGCCACCAGCAGTGGTCAGGGCCGCCATCCACATAGCACGACCGGTTGTTGCGGAAGCGTTTGCCACCCAAAAATGGGAACCTGCGGCTGGGTTGTGTTCCACTTCTTCTTCCAAGCGAATCGAGAAATGCACCGCATAGTCCACACCAAGGCCCAACGAGAGCGCACCGATTGTCACAGTTTGCGAATTGATTTGGTACCCTGTGAAGCCCATGAGACCATACACCCAACCCACGACCATCATCAATGGGATCCAAGAGACAAAGCCTCTGGCAGCCCCTTGGATGACGTCGCGCTGACGAACCGAATGAATCCCAACAAGCATGAATAAGATCACAATCGCTACGACACCAGTGGAAATGATAGCAGAATCTGCCACATCGGATGTGGTTTGTGCAAGGATCAGGCTGCGACCTCCAACCCTCAATTGAGCGTCGGAATCCAAGCCATTCTCTGCACCTTCAAGAGCATCAACCATTCGCTGATTTAGGTCAATTGTCGCTTGCCAATCGAGCGTTTCAGCCTGGAAGGAGATGACAGTTTGCTGCCCGTCAGAAGCCAACAACGAACTGGTAAGTTCACGTCCATTTTCGTTGGTGAGGAGGTAAGTTGCAAGCTCATCCCATGTGGATTGATTGGTGTCGTCAAGGTTCGACATGAGGTTTGCAAGGTCTTGATCACGAACCTGTGCCTCGTTCAAGGCCGTCCACAAGCCACTCGGTGCCCCACTGACATCTGGGCTATTGAGCAGCACTTGTTCAGCCGCTAACCAAGCAGCGTACCCGTCGGGCGACAGCACATCCACATCGACCACAACATAGAGAGGGGATCTGCTGTTCTGGAATTCATCAGAAAGAAGTAAGAAATCTGCGACCACAGGTACTTCGTCATCGAATTGGTCCCTTTGATCGAATCCGACTTCCAGTTGTTGGAATCCAAAATACATCGGCGTCAACAGAAGCAAGGCAATCATACCCACCTTCATCGGGGAAGCCGAGAGACGAGCCAAAGCATTTGCAACTGGTCCAATTGTGATGCTGCTTGCTTTTTCCAGGTTGAGTTTCTTTGGAGGGAAGATCAGCATCAAAGCAGGAAGAGCGGTAATGCTCAACAAATACACCAAGAATAAACCAATGGCGATTACGGTACCAAACACCTGTAAAAACGCCAGTGAAGAGAAACGGAATGAGAGGAAACCAACCATGTCTGTAAAAATGGCGATGACCAAAGCAATCGATGTTAACACGGTACCTCTTCGGACCGCAATTTGACGAGCCTCATAGGAAAAATCTTTTATTGTCTTCCGCTCTATAGAATCTTTCGAGTCGAGAATACTCAACTCCTCTCTGATCCGAATGACAACGTGGAGACCATAATCGACACCAATGGCCAGAAGGAGAACCGGAATTGAATTCATTGCTGCATTGAAAACCATATTGACGCCAAGGAATTGAAGCCAGCCTGAAACACCGTAGGTTGCAGCAATAGCCAAAACAGTGAGCGTGGTGACGTAAGCCGTATCTCGAACTGAACGGAAATTGAACCACAGAATGATAGCCAAGAGGAGCAGGGCTGCACTGGTGAGCATTCCGATTTCTTTTCCGAGGTTTGCATTTGCACCCTCGCTGAATTGTGAAAACGAGAACGTTCTGATGCCTTCATCACCTGATGTGGTTTGCAGATCGACGATCATGAGTTCAGACCATTCAGTGATTTTGACCTGCACATCACCGAGTATCTCCACATCATAATCTGCAGGTTCTGTGCTAACGACAAGCGTGGTCAAAACTGGACCAGATGAATTCCAAGGATCGTTTTCTCGATCTGCAACAGGGAGAGAACCAAGCATAGCGCTTCGGTAATCAATAGATTGCAAACCCGTAAGCAAGCCAAGTTGACCGCTTAGAGGGCCACTGACTGCTGAAATTTGGCCAATTTGAGCACCAGTTCGGTTCATGTTGAGGCTTTCCATCATCCCGAGCATGGCGCCAAGTGAGGCGGTCAAGTTCGCTCCTTGATCCAACCGTTCGAGCCATTCTGAAGGTTCACCAGCATCCCAGTTGACCAGTTCCTGCCCCGTCAATGGGTCGGCAGAGGGAATCAAAGAAGCGGATGCTGAAAGGTTGGCAAGTGCTCCTGTGAGGTTTGCATCATCCGCCAACAAGACGTCATTAATCGAGGCTTGAACTGGGCCAACCCATGTTGCCGAAACGGGATCTTGGTACAGTTGCCACTGATAGGCGTAGCCCGCGAGACCACTGTTGGCTTGAGTGCCGAACAAGGGATAGTGATAGGGAGCAAAATTAGTGTCATTGATCATTCGTGCTTCAGTGTGAGCCAAATGGTTCCATGTAGGACTGAGCAGCAAATCACCTTCATTGAGGTCATCAATAATGCGTACGAAGTCGATTGATGCCTGATACTCACTTTCGATTTCTTCGAGCAGCCTCACGTTTTCATCATCGGGGAAGAAACCATCCTCGCTGTTATCGAATTGAAGGTGCATCCCTCCTGCTGACAGCAGGAGAATGGCAAGCATGACAAACGCAAAAACCGTTTTCGGACGACTCACACTAGCATTGCTCATCGCTTCAAATGGATTTTTCATAGTTATTCCCTGAGGCTTGAGGCATATATACTCCTGTATGCTTGGTCATGAGAATCAAACTGCTTGTGGGCAAATGATCTTCATTGGAGTGTAAACACGGGAAGGTGAAACCAAATAAAACCGTCAGAACACCTTGGGTGATCAGATGGATTCGATGATCATGGCAATGCCCTGACCGCCGCCGATGCAGGCTGTTGCTACACCGTAGCGTCCACCGCTTCGCTTCAACTCATGCGCAAGGGTCAGGACCAAACGGGTTCCTGTAGCTGCCAACGGATGGCCAATACCCACAGCCCCACCATTGACGTTGACGTTCTTAACATCCAGGCCAAGATCCTTGATGCATGCAAGTGCCTGTCCTGCAAATGCTTCGTTGATTTCCCAGCGGTCGATGTCCTCGACCTTCAAACTCGCTTTTTCAAGAGCCTTTCGTGACGCTGGAACCGGGCCATAGGACATAATGGCTGGTTCGAGGCCAACGATGCCCCAAGAAACGATGCGGGCGAGCGGTTGATCTCCGTCTGCCTCGGCTTGTGAGGCTGATTTTATCACCACTGCAGCGGCACCGTCAACAATACCAGATGCGTTTCCAGCAGTGACAAATGACTCTGGTCCAAAAGCAGTTGGTAATGCTGCAAGACTTTCTGCTGTGCAGTTCTTGACCACATGGTCCTCATCCTTGTGGGTGATGACTTTGTCACCGCGGCGGCTCTTGATGGTCACGGGCGTGATTTCCTGCTCGAACAGGCCCGCTTCGATTGAAGCAGCCGTCCTCGTATGGGAAAGCGCTGCGAAAGCATCGATTTCTTCACGTGTGACGCCTTTTCTTTTGCACAGTTCATCGGAAGTTTGAGCCATAAAGAGCCCACATGTTTCATCTTGGAGGTTGGTCATAAAGTAATCTTCAACTTTGGGAGAGCGTCCGAGTTTCCAACCTTCACGGGCACCACGGAGAACATGAGGTGCCTGACTTGAGTTTTCCATACCACCTGAAACGACGGTCGATGCCTCATCGAGCATGATCATTTGAGCCCCAGTGACAATCGACTGTACGCCTGAACCACAGATACGAGACAAAGTGAGCATTGGCACTTCTTGCGGGATGCCAGCCTGCAGTCCTGCGTGACGAGAGCCGTAGATCGACTGAGCGCATGTTTGCAGGGCGTAACCCATCACAACATGATCGACGGTTGCGGGATCTGTCCCCGTTGCTTCAAGCGCACCTTTGATGGCAATTCCACCAAGTTGCTGAGCGCTTACCGACTTCAACAAGCCACCGTTTTTCCCATCACCGCGCTTTCCGCCAACCCATTCACAAAAAGGGGTTCTTGCTCCGCCAACAATCACAACATCTTCTGCCATGTTTGGCCCACTGGGACCGGGGTCATGAACCTCACTGTCACAACAATAAGAGCATGAATATACCCGCAACCGTGGTGATAAAGGGGATGAACAGCAATTCTGTCCTTGACCGAAGTTTGGCGATGTTGGCAAGTTCCGTACCGCGCTTGATCATCGCTGGCATACCAGGTGTATCCTTGCCAATCAAGTGCAGTCTGGCGTTTGCAGTCGGATTTTCGTAATCGACTTTACTCAATTCTGGAGAAGACCAAAAGGTGCTGTTCTCATTCTCAACTGCAGGTGGCTTGCAGGTCTCAGAGTCCACCACGTCGTTCACCCCTGGCCATGCCAATTCTTCATGCGGACGGGGTTCTGCCATTCCCAGTGCATAGACTGGATTGCCCAAGCGAAGAGCATGAATTGTCCATCGATGGCGCAGAACCTGTCCGCTTCTATGAAGGCGGTGTTGGAAAAAGCGCCAATATGAATCGCGTAATGTGTCTCTGTTGCTGGCTTCCCATCGTTTTGTATATTGGCCCCAATCTTGGCTTGCAAAGGTCGATGGGCGTGTGTAAATCGCACCTGTTCCGTCATGGAGCAGGAACGGAACATCACCTCGTTGTGACCGCACATCCCGCCAGCGATCAACGGTCGTGATTCGCGCCCGGCCGTTTCGATATGTCACCTTTCTCTCACGAATCAAGACTTCGTATTGCCACCTGTATGAGACGCATCCGGGGACGATTCGAGAGGGGTGGCCGTCCACTTTCACATCCATGGCTCCCGACCAGGTGGGGCGAACTTGGCCGACGTATTCCCCTGCACCAACAACTGCCCCTTGAACCGCTTTTGTAGCCGTATCGACAATCACGCCTTGTTGACGTTGTTTGAGGTAGCCCATGATCAACCAAACGACCCCCACACCAATCGTGATGTAGGGCAAGAGAAGCATTCGATTATTGCCACCTGAAAATGAAGCTTGGGCACCGGTGATACCGAACACTGCAAAGGTGAACATACCGGATACGAACATCAGCATGAACAACCCATAACTCGACAAGTCAGCAGGCCGTGGAGTGCCTATTTTCAGCGGGTGTTCTGGCAGTGGTTCATTTCCTGGATCCGGGTGATAGGGCCGCTGCATAAACCATGAAAGTGGGCCCGGTGCAGGTAACACCCAATCGCTTGGGTCCGCAGTAGGCACATACTCTGTGTGACCGTAAAACCAATCGGTCAAATTGTAACCCGAAGCCAACGCATGAGCTTCGAGATCTTCAGGTTGGGGGGCTTCTGTCCTCATTTTATGCAATTTTGCCTCGAGTGCAGTGGGTGAAAAAATAGCCAAAAAGGGCAACATAGCGAGAGTGATTACGAGGTTCTCAAGCGAGAATAAAAAGCCACGAACAATGCCAATGGCCATCACGATGAAAATAAGAACCCAAACCAGCCATCCTTGCCAAGTGTAGGGGTAGGTGAACATGAAGAACCCCTGATTAAAATCAGGCTTCTGTTCTTCCATACAACGCGATGAGTTGATGCGGTTATAGAAGTCTGCCCTAGCGAGAAAGCAGCGATGTCATTCAGGAAGAAGTCCAACCACCTTCACAAGGATTCTTTTGTCCCGTTGGCCATCAAACTCGGCATAGTGGATTTGCTCCCATGTGCCCAAATGCAATTGCCCGTTTTGAACTGCCATTGTCACTTGTTGACCAAGCAGTTGGCGTTTGAGATGAGCATCTCCGTTGTCTTCACCGGTACGGTGATGTTGATACTCGGCGCCATCTTTCCCATGAATGCCGTAGAAAGGGGCGAGGTGTTCCAACCACTGTCGGATGTCATGGTGCAACCCATATTCCAAGTCATTCACGTAACAGGAGGCGGTGATGTGCATCGGATTAACGAGCACTAAACCATCAACAATTCCACTCTCTTTGACAATACGCTGAACATCTCGAGTGATGCAACGAATCTCATACCGTTCCTCGGTGTTGATCCATAATTCTTCCACATAGGTTGCCGATAGCCCAGTCACAAGTGTGCCCATGAGTCGTCGAAGGACCCTGAGGTTGTTGATGGTTGAGGTGCATTCACCCGAACAGTTTCGAATCGTCCAGGCCGTTGTTTGACACCATTAATGGAATCGCGACCAAGCCCAAGCATACGCCATTGCAAAGGACAACGAAGATTGAGCCTACAATGGAGACAGCATCACCCACATTGTCATCGGTCAAGAACTCATATTCCTCTTCGGTGATGTCTCCATTTTCATACATGGTATCGTAATCGACAGCGATTTGCAAGGCTGCAACTTGAAGGACGGCAAGTGCAGCGACCACACAGAGCGTGAGCATCAAGCCTCGGCGTTGATAATTCACCATCATTACCCCACCTGCGATCATTACCCCGTTCAAAATGAGGGTGAAAATACTGATCAAAATCAAACTGATTGGGGCACTTGATGCCCCTGGTGTAAGGTAACTACCCAGTTCACCCATCATGCCAAGAACTGCAAAGATGACGACGAAAACACCAATGATTTTGGCCGATGAAGAGGGTTGTTGACTGATCATGAGGGGTTGTTGAGCGTATTGAAAGGGTTGTGCAGTCGCTCCAACGAGCATGGGTTGTTCCCCAAAAGCGGGCTGGTTTTCTGCTGGTGCAGTGGTGCCAATTTGGATCGGCACGGGCGCCTCTGAAGAGGCTGTGTTATCTGAGGCATCGTCCCACGGTGAAGGTTGCATAGGTGGACATGAGGGGTGAAGTACATGAATCATCGTATTCCAATCAGTAGGGCGGTGTTGAAGAGGGAGCACCCCGTGGCATCACCAAGGAGGGGCTCATGTGTCGGATGTGTTGGTTGTGTACAAGAAAAATTTCGAAGCCGTGCACGATGCTAGCCTTCACATCATCACTGCAGAATTAGAGCGTTGCAGCAAAGAGCGTGGTGGATTAAGAATCGACATACGAGCACGAGAACGGGTCCGACGGGCTGATTTCATCGGCCGTGACCTTGTGATTGTGCTTGGTGGTGACGGAACCCTCACCAGCATCTCCCACAACATCGATGCAGCAACCCCGGTTATGGGCGTCAATTCGCACCCAAGAGAAGAAGACCCCGAGGGGAGTTTTGGATTTTATATGGATTCAAACGTCGAAACATTCGCAGCTGATGTTCGCCAGGCCCTATCTGGAAAGGCAATTGTCAACGATTTACCTCGCCTTCAAGCCATCATCGATTCCACATCGGGCAATCGGTTCACAACAGATCCCGCAATGAATGATTTGCTGATTGCCAATACGCACCAATACGCCCCGAGCAAATACCACCTTCGCAGAGGCGAGCAGAAATGTGAACAGCAGAGCAGTGGACTCTTATTTTCAACCTGGTTGGGGCAGGGAGCATGGCTTAATCACACCATCTCCACCGAAGAATTGAATCAATTGCAATCAATGGTGAACCAAGATCAAATTGACACCCATTATTTCGTAGTGGCAAGAGACGTCTCTCATGAAGAACGCAGCAAACGCCCTTGGGCGTGGATGGACTGGACAAAAGATGCCACCACTCTAACTTCTGATATGCACCGAGGCTATGTGGTCCCCGACGGTTGGGATGAAGTTCATTTCAATCGTGGTGCAACCATCACTGTCAATGCCGAAGCACCGCGATTGCGATTGCTGACGTTCCGTCAATCCATGATTGAAAAATTAACATCGTGAATGAGGAGATCCTCATCCAATGCTGGAAATGAAACGGTGATCGATTTTTCCGTAGAACCGGTGTAAAAAGTAAAGTGGCATAGGCCAAAAAAAGAGGTGGAGACTGGAGCTCGACAAAGAGCTCCAGCCTCCGGTTTTCTTAGGAGGTGATCCATCT
>DAFX01000086.1 GCA_002495535.1 Euryarchaeota archaeon UBA433 | reverse complement strand
TTCCATATATGAATGTGAGGGGGTCGCAAGTCAACCAACAGTCAACCAAATTGATGACAATACGGAGCGTTTTAGCGTCCCCAGAAGTGATTTTCCTTCCGATGCAAACGGATCAACTCGTCCAAAATCTCTTGTTCAATCGGATTCAAGTCGATTTTCTTTAACCGCTTTGCATGGGATTCAGGGACGTCCACATAGAATTCATCCAATTCCTCAATGTGTCGTCCTACTGTTGGCCCTTGTATGGCGACAGCAACTTCATCGCCCTGATTTGCTTCTTTCACGTCCTCAGAAGATCGGGTTCGCAAGCTCTTGATTTGGCCGACTGGTGTCCCGTCCATTTTCATCAAACGTTGCCCAACGTGAACTCGACCGCCCACCACTCTCATGCCCACAATTGCAGGACCTTTGGCTCGGAAGGTGTGGTCTTTGAGGTAAAGCAAGCGCCCCGGGTACACGAGCGACTCGCGTAATGCAGCAGCCATTTTTTCTGCCGTTTGTTCACGCCATTCTTCGTACGCATCTAGGATGTGGTAAATGATGCTACCAGAGAAAAATTTGATTTCAGAATCATCAGCGTTCAGAGCATCTGCGACCTCGGTGTTGCCTTTGACCGAGAATCCAAGGATCACCTTGTTGAGCGGATCTTGGGCTGATTTCGCCATCAATATGTCACGCTTGTTCACAGGTCCAACGGTTGCTTGGCGGACCGGGATTTTGAGTTTGGCCAATTCGAACCCAAGGGCTTCCAAGCCGCCGACCGTATCCGCTTTGATGACCACACCTTTGCGTTCTTCTTCTGCTCCTCTGCAGGCGCCTTTCTTTGTGTGGGCTTTGAATTCTTGACGGGGAAACACTTCGTTGCATTTTGAGCACATGATCGGCATCGTGTCGAAAATAGCACGCCATTCTTGTCGGATTGCAGCCTCTGCATGCTCTTTTTCTTCAGAGGTGTTGGCGCGATAGAGCGTAGTTCCTGCGATTGTTTGCTCCAATTTAGGTGCCACAATCTTGACTCCACAGGCTGCTTCCACACTGTCAAAATTGACCCAGCGTTTGCCAGCATCCCTCATCTCAGACATGCCCTTAGGGCGCTTGAGGCCCTTGATGTGGGTTGAAAATGGACCATCGTTGGCTGCGAGCATGATGGTGTCACCAATTTTGAGATCACCACGGTAGAGGATCACATCGATTGTTTTACCCATCCCAATTTCGTCTCGCATTTCCAAAACTGTTCCTTCAGGCGCCCCTAATGTATCGGTCAACCTGTCTTCTAGGAACCGTTCGGCAAGGCCGACGGTGACCGCGAGGAGGTCTTGTAACCCCTCTCCATCTTTTGCTGACATTGGAACAAGCGCCACGTTTGATCGAAAATCTCGAATTTGATCGTAGCGTTCGATGTTGAACCCGTGTTCAGAAAATTGACCGAGCAGTTTCCAATACCGGTCTTCAAACAGGGAGCGAACATCTTCGCGTTGATCTTTGAACGATTCCATGAATGAACGACCACGTTTCGTGTGCCATCCATGTATCCGATCGACTTTGTTTCCTGCGATCACAAACGGCGTTTTGGTTTCTTTCAAAGTTTGGAGGCTTTCAATCGTTTGAGGCTGAAGGCCCTCCATCACATCGACAACAAGAACTGCAATGTCCGCAACCGAGCCTCCTCGGTTTCGTAAACTGACAAACGAATGATGGCCAGGAGTGTCAATGAAAAGCAGTCCTGGTGATTTGAATTTCTTACCGCCAAGCATTGCTTCACAGGTTTTGTTGAGCACATCAGCAGGGACTTCAGTGGCCCCGATGTGCTGGGTGATTCCACCAGCTTCCCTATCCATGACGCTTGCTTGGCGTTCGCTTCCAACGGAACGAACTAAATCCAGCACGCTGGTTTTACCGTGGTCGACATGGCCGAGTACGGACACAATTGGTTGACGGTTATGACCCCGTTCAACAGCGGCCTCATCGGGCGAATCCTGTTCGGTTTCGTCCATGTCATCACCTCAAACCCCTATCGGGCTGGCACTCACTCGTAGACCCAAGCGGTGATCGTTTGGTCCCATTCCATGAGGCCCTCTGGGAACCAGAGTCCAAGTTCGAAAGCAGCAGTTTCAGGTGCGTCCGATCCGTGAATCATGTTGAAGCCCATGTCCATTCCAAAGTCGCCTCGAATGGTTCCCGGGTTTGCTTCGCGACCGTTGGTTGCGCCGATGAGGGTTCGAGCAACGGCAATGGCGTCTTTACCGGACCATGCCATGCAGACCACAGGTCCTGAAGTTACGAACTTGATGAGGCCAGGGTAGAATGGGCGTTCCTTGTGAACTTCATAGTGTGCTTCAGCGGTTTCTTGGCTTGGAACAACGGATTTCAATCCGACAAGTTTGAGTCCCTTTCGTTCAAAGCGGCCTAGAATTTCTGCGATAAGTCCTCGTTGTACGCCGTCAGGCTTGATCATAACATAGGTTGTTTCCATGGTGTTCACCAAACCGTCCGACTGGACCCCCCTTTATGAGCCATACGGCCACAATGGGTTGTTGAATTGATTCCGTTTTCACGGAAAGCTTGCACGACGTCGAAAAGAAGCGCTTCAAGCGTCGCCCTTCACGAAATGTCGTGTCCACTTGACACGACGTGAGTTTCGCTTGAGTTTGATCATGTTCTTGCGAGCCTTGGAGTTCTTGAACCACATGACGCTTCCGTCACGGCGCACGAACATCATGCCCGTGCCAGGTTCGATTTCTTCACCGGAAAAAGTACAGATTCTACGTTCTGGCATTCACTTCACCTCGAGTTGAGCTTACGGGCTTCACGACCGGTGTCCTTGAGCATCAAAATGTCGCCGACACGAATTGGGCCGAGCACGTTACGGGAGATAATTCGCCCAACGTCTCGTGGATTAGGTGCATCGTTTACACGGACTTTGACTTGAGTTGCTTCACCGGTCATTCCGGTGCGGCCGACGATTTCGACGACTTCAGCAGGCCATCCGTTGAGTTCTTCGCTCATGTTTTTCGCCTCCAAACTTCAGGTTCAAGCCTTGAGTTCGTTGATCATGTCAACGACTTCAGTGAACTTTTCTTGTGCGCCTTTGGTGATTTCCATGACTGCAATGGATGCGGTCTTGACACCGTCTGGAAGGCCAGCTTCCTTAGCGAGGTATTCTTGAGATGGGACGTATCCGTATGGGATGCCTTTCTCTTCACAAATCAAAGGAATGTGAGCGAGGAGTTCAGGGGGGTTGACATCGACAGCGAGAACGATGAATTGAGCAGTACCGCGCTCAGCGGTCTTGGTCACTTCGTTGCTGCCCTTCTTGAGGCGGCCGTTGTTGTTGGCTTGCAGCATGTCATAGATCTTGTCAGATACAGCTTCGGGGGTTTCAAATCGCACGTGTACACTCATTGGATTCACTTCTTCCTCATGTTAAGGCAATCCATGCGCAGAACCTCGCGGATATAAACACGACGGAAGGAACTGCCACGCTTCTTTTGTTAAATTGAATCACTTTAAGTGGTTTTTTGCGGTTGTAAAAAGGCCACTGCGGACAAGTCACTTCCATTCAAGGGTCGTAAATAATTCATCGACGCCACGAGCAAGTGCCGGGCCTCCGGAGATGACGTCCCGAGGGTTTGGTAGCGAACCAGTCGCGTGCACTCCGTCCACATAGCGAATAAGCCGAGCAATCGCCCCCCCGGTGAACAATCCGTGAGAGCATGCAGCGTGCACTTCGAGTGCACCCTGGCTTCTTAGCGCTTCAGCCGCACGGCAAATCGTACCTCCAGTAGCGATCATATCGTCGACGATAGCGACAATTTTCCCGTCGACGTCCAAATCTTTTGCTTTGTGAACAATCGTGTGGGCGTCAATTCTCGTTTTCTCAAGGTAGGAAAATTCGCAATCAATGGCTTCAGCAACAGCAGAGGCGCGTTCGATCGCTCCTTTGTCAGGGGAGAGAATAAAATCAGGATTGACAGTTTCCTGCAAATGTTTGGCCAGCTCTGGCATTGCCGAAGTGAATGCTACGGGGACGGGTAGATCCTGCAAAACCTTAGGAGCGTGCAAATCAAAGACGATGATCCCATCACAACGGGACGCTAAGAGGTGTCCAATGGCACGTGCAGATATTGCCTCGCCCGGTTTGAAGCGTTTATCCTGTCGAGAATATCCGAAATATGGTATGGCAAGGAGGGTTCCGGGGCCTACATCTTCCAATTTCTGAGGGCCAATTTCCCTCAAATTCTCTAAATTACCCTTGCGCACATCATTGATGGCTTCGAGCATCAGCAATGTTTCGACAATGCCTGAGTCAGGGAATGTATTGGAGACGAGCACCACGGGCTCCCTTCGAACGGCTTCAATGACTTCGGTCGGGATCCGGATATAGCCCTCGGAATCTGGGAAGCGCCGAGTTTCAAGCGAATGGTGTTCCCATCCAAGAGATTCAGCGAGTTGAGTCGCCAGCAGGCGAGCATTGCTTCCAGACAGGACGACCATGTGCTCCCTCAATGTGAGTGGCAGCGACGGCCCTTCATGTTCTTTGCTGGAGGTGGAGGCTGAAGATTTTCAACCGCGTCAGGTTCACTTTGAACTCCAAAAGGGCCACTGGTCAATGGATGTTCCCTGATGGCGTTGGTAAAGTGCGCGAGGCAGGACTTGAACCTGCGACCTCCCGGTTATCAGCCGGGTGCTCCAACCGACTAAGCTACCCGCGCAACTGTAAACCCGCCGACTCACCTCCCCGTCATAAGATTGACGGAGCAGCAGATGACGAATGATACGCGCTTTGTTTCACTCGGTTTCGTCGGTCATCTCGTTGATAGAGATGTACGAAGGCAAAGCCAACACCTTCTCGAAAGTTCGTGAAAGAACAACTTCGTCCAGGCGTTCTCGTGTTCTGGAGAAGGCTGTGATCGGCAAGCGAAGTTCTGCTTCGACGCCGAATTCCTTTTGGATGCTAATTCGTGTTTTGACGATGACGCCTTTGTAGGTGCGCTTAACCTTGAACAGGTCTGTGATCACGCCGATTTCTTGGCCTTGGTTGTCAAGGACTGCTCGGTCGAGCATTTCATCTGGTGCGTACAGCTTTTCATCGATTCGTACTGTGTCTCTCCATCGGCGTTGTAATTCTCGCATTGATTTCGAAAGCTTCACTGTGCCGTCGGTCCGGATGCTGTGGACCAGTTCTTTTGGCAGCGGTGCTAGTTCAGCAGGCTTACGCATGAATTCATCAGCGACGCCAGCATCAACCTGAATGCGCATAGATCGCACCCGTGCTTCGTTTGGGTGGTGTCGTTCACCCACAATCGTTCCTACTTTCTTATCGTTCACGTATACATCCCTTTGGAGTAGCTCCTGGATGTCGTATTTGTCGTTCGGCATTTTTCCCATCTCTTGCGCCGGGGTGTACCCGACTTATCCCCTGCTTTCCTTGAAGGGCTATATACTCTTTCCCGATTTCAAAGTGAATTCCAATTG
>DAFX01000008.1 GCA_002495535.1 Euryarchaeota archaeon UBA433 | reverse complement strand
CCGTTTGCACCAGTGAAGTCGACGCCCAAGAGGTTGTGAAGTCGGCTGGTGATGTCATCGTTGTTGCTTGCGTTGAAATCAGTACCGCCACCGTATGTTTGGAAACTTAATCCAATGGCCCCATACATTGTCCAGTCCCGAACGAATGTTTCGTAAGGGTCTGCGGTAGTATATCGATACAGACCCGCACGTTGCATGACTGTAGAGTTAGCAGGGTCAGCCAAAACATCAGAAAGAAGAGTTTCTGGAGCGCCCATTCCCATGAAAGCGACAAGACCAGTGGGGTTCGTAAGAGACATGTTAAATTCAGCGTCAAAAGGAGATGTCGTGTTCGTCATGGCGTTGTCCAAATCTCCAGATGACCAGTTGCCGCTAGTGTTTGCTAAATCGTGACCAGTTTGATGGTTTGCGTCCATTACGGCTGCGCCAGAACCAGAGGATCTCCATCCAAGTTCTGAGACACTCGCCCAAAGATGGCAAGGTACTGTAATGCCGGCAACTGGGTCAACGCACAAGTCGTCTAAGGTTTCAGTAGCTGCTTGTGTGGTGTTCATGTCTTGGTTGATCATTTGAGCAGCGAATCCGACCTTGGTCAATTCCATGACGCCGTCCATTGCGGTTCCTGTTGCTCCAATGACTTGAGGCATGAAACCAATGTTGAGTTGGGTAATTTGCACATCACAAGGGACTGCACTGTCAACAGCACAAGCGTATGATGTGTCTTCGTGGTAGGTGATTTCCCCCGCGTCTGCATCATGAGCGAGCATGGTGCGCTCGGAGGTGATGGTGTAGGTGACCGGTCCGACTTCTTCGTACACCGGGGCATTACCCATCATCACATCACCTAGGTTGGTGAGGTTCCAGGCATAGAAATCCCGGTCGGTGGAAGAAGAAAGCCAATCCGATTCAAATTCAGTGCAGTCGTCGTTCGAGCAGATGTCATCTTTTGGTGCTTCTGCGGTCGCTTCAGCGACAGCGTCCGGGACGGCCCCTGTCGCTATTGGAGCGAGTATGGCTAGGTTCAAAATAAGGAACATGAGGCCTGCTCCAAGCATTGCTTTATCCGATTTTAATATCGACATAACCCCTCGTGGCGTACGGTCCGTGTATAAGCGTTGGTGTATTTCGCAACACCAAGTGCGCCATATCATGGCAGGTGTAACGTCGCGGAAAACGAATCGGTGCGGTCATCAATGAGCAGTTCCACGGCTCGTCATGGCGGAGCCAAGCACCAAGGAGGATACCCCGCCGGGTTGGCCAGGCCAATTGTGGCTCGAGGGGCGCACCCTTGTCCATCTCCAAGAGGAGCAAGAACGTCCAAGCCACATGCCCCGGGGACCTGCAAAACGCACGGGGGTTGGTTTTCTCAATCCTGCAATGGCGCCAGCCCGAACTCGAAGCGTGCTTCTCCTTGCGGATGCCTTGGAACACGGATGGCTTGTCAAGCAAGATCGATCTCTTCGTGCGCTTGATGCACTGTGCGCTACAGGTGTACGTATTCGACGATGGCGCAACGAAATCCCCAGCGATCTTCAGCACCGACTCCGAATCACTGGAAATGACTTGGATGAGTTCGCTCTTTCATGGGCCAAAGCGTCTCATGCATTGCACCCCCCGCAAACCGATGTCGACCATAAGCCCGAAGACGATCGTCACGGTCAGCCTTCCACTGCAGTGTTTGACAACGGGCTTCACTTCCAACGGCTCGATGCGCGCATGGCCATGGTCGATGCCGCCTACCAGTGGGTGGACTTGGATCCGTTTGGATCCCCGATTCAATTCCTCGATGCGGCATTACAAAGCCTGTCAAGAACAGGAGTGCTTGAGGTGACTGCCACGGATACGGCCGCGCTGACAGGTTCATCGCCCTCCAGTCAAGCTCGCCGTTACCAAGCCAAAGGACTGGTTGATGAATACGCCCATGACGATGCGGTTCGATTGCTGCTTGGCACTGTGGCCACAACCGCTGCGCGGCTGGACAAGGTCGTGACCCCTTTGTTGGCTCTTTTCGATGGGCATCACGTTCGAATCTCGTTGTTGGTTAAAACGAGCAAATCGGAAGCAACAAACATCCGGAATTCAATCGGATGGAGGGTGCGATGTGATGATGTTCCGTACAAATTTGTTCAACACCCGGCCCCAGAACAATTGATTCGGGCTAGTGGGCCAATGTGGACTGGCCCTATGTGGCATAGCGAAATTGCAGGACGCATGACTGTGGAGCGGGCGCTAAAGCTGTGCCACCCGGACCTTGAGGAAATTGAACACCATCGCGCCAACGGATTGGTGTGGAATGAGGAGGACATTGAACATTCAGCTCGTGAAGTGAAGCGAGGTGTGCGTTACATTTCAGAAGCGGCTGATTTGATGGGCAGGGAGCATCTGTTGCTCAGTCTTGACGCCCTTCCAAGGCTTGCTGGTGTTGGCGGTGCTCCAAAAATGGAAAAATTACTCGAAGCCCTGAATGAATCGGGTCATGCTGCAGCGCGCTATCCCGATTTAGAGCCAATGTTGGTAACCGATGCGCCATTTGATGCCGTGATCCAAGCCGTGCAAAACGCTCAACCCTCAACCGAATGAAGGGTCGAGTGACGGGTCGTCTTCGATGTCTATTTCCGGCCCTGGAAGCATTGTGCGAGAATTTTCGATGACTTCTTGGACGCTCGATTCGATCGTTTGAGCGTTTTCCAAGAGTTCGCTCAATGGAATCTCGAATCCAGTCAAATCACCAATCGCCTCGACGGCCAAGGCTGCCGCTCTTGCGTCTGGATACAGCGGGCTTGCTTCTGCGAGAAGTGCGGTGACGTCGATCCCCAAACGGTCGCCTTCACCGAGTAAGAAACCGGTAATTCCTGCAACAATGCCCTGTTGAATCGGTTCGATGCCGGCATTCCGGAGGCGGACACGAGCTGTTTCGGAGGAGCCCACGCCAAACAGTTGCCCCGATGCAACATCATTGGTTCCAACCAAGCCATCAATGATGATGAGGCGATCAAAGCCGCCTTTGGTGAACCATTCTAAAACGGTCGAAGCAAACATGATGTCTTGTTCGTTTTTGAATTGAATCTCGGAGGTAAAAACGCCGATTCCATCGCCCTGATACACCCGCACCGGGTGCTTAGGAACCTCGTTATGAATCAACGCCACGGCAGGAAATTCTGCGTTCAAAACCGTGCCGAGTTGCCTCATTTTCAGGGTCTTGATGATGTGCGATGCTGCGATCACGCCGACCATGCCAGCCGTAGTGAATCCGGCAATTGCGACGCCACCTGTTCGTGGGTCTGCACCATCCTGCAAAACAAGTGCGTAGCCCTTGAACTCATGCTCCATGAAACGCCCTCCGTGATGTCGGTGACATTGGCTCTATGAAAAGACCTACGATGGGGTTATTCTTCCCATACCGCCCAATCTTCCCAGCCTTCTTCACGGTACCACCAAACGCCTTCTTCGTCTTCCCACCACTCCGTGCCGTTTTCATCGACACTGATTCCGTCGTCTTCTTCTTCGACATCTGATGCTTCCTCTTCTGATTGGTCAATTTCATGCGATTCTATCTCGCCTTCATCTTGGCCGTCGAACTCATCGAATAGACTTGGGCGGCGTTCTTCAGGCGCTTCGATATCATCCAGCGAACGGCCTTCTGATTTGAGTTCGTCAAGGGTTTTGCTCGAACTCGGGGTTGGTTTTTGAACCGGTTTCGACACTGGAGGTTCTTCCTCTTCCTCCATGTACCAATCATCGTCTTCGTCTTCTGCATTCTTTCGCAACACGACCACGCCACCTGCAACCGCTACAAGCAGCAGAACGCCAACGATGCTGCCGATGATGAGGGGGGTGGAATTCTTAGTCTCTGTCGGTGTTGTGTCAACTGGTTGTTCCACCTCAGGTTGTTCGCCCAGCGTCCACTGTAATTCACCTTCAGTGCTTGCGGTTGATGTGGTCATGGAGTCGCACGGATTGGCTCCGCCGAACTCCGAGCATGTGATG
>DAFX01000032.1 GCA_002495535.1 Euryarchaeota archaeon UBA433 | reverse complement strand
AAAAGTCACCCACGACGAGGATCAATGGCGTTCAGCCCGCGTAAGCGTGCTAACCGCCCATTTGGTCATGTGAAGTCGTGGCCCACAACCGATGCGAGCGAAGTGAGAATGCAAGGATTTGCAGGCTGGAAAGCCGGTATGACCCACGTTCTTTCTCGTGATTTGAACCCCCGCAGTCCATCTGCTGGTCAAGAAGTCCGAGTGCCAGTCACCGTTGTTGAATGCCCAAAGATGCGCATTCTCGGCGTTCGTGGCTACGCAATGACTCCATACGGTAAGCAAGCGGCAGGAGAAACCTGGGCCGATGCAGCACAAATCCAAGAAGCATTCCCTGACCTCTTCAAGCGCTTGCCCGTTCGAAAGGAACACGATGCAGACAAGCATTTCGAGAACCTCATGAACGCTGATCTTTCAGAAGTCCGCCTCATCTGTGCAACCCAACCTCATTCCGTTTCTGGTATTCCTACAAAGGTGCCTGATGTGATGGAAGTTGGTCTTGACGGTGGCAACATGGGCGACCAACTCAACTATGCCAAGGAAAAGCTCGGTGAAGAGTTCTCCTTTGCAGACGCTTTCGAAGAAGGCGCTCTTACTGACATCGTCGCCATTACCAAAGGATACGGATGGCAAGGTGTCATCAAGCGATTCGGTGGAAAGTTGCAATCTCACAAGAACTCCAAGAAGCGCCGACAGCACGGTAACATGGGTGCTTTCGGTGACGGATATGTTCGAAAGTCTATCCGACAAGGTGGACAAACTGGATACCACCAGCGAACAGAATACAACAAGCGCATTCTACGCATCGCCAGCACAGAAGATCATTCGATCACTCCATCTGGCGGTTTCTTGCACTATGGTGAAGTCAAATCCGATTACATTCTGGTTAAGGGCAGCGTCCCTGGACCTGCTAAGCGATTGATCCGTTTCCGTGACGCCACCCGTGGCAGTGACAAGACGCTTCATCCATTCGAAATCACGTACGTCAGTACGGCATCCAAGCAGGGGGTCTGAGCATGAAGGTGAACGTTCTCGATATTACCAACACTATCTCGCAAACTGAACTCGATGCAGGTCGTCTTCCTGATGTGTTTGAGATTTCCGTTTCAAATGGCAAGAAGGTCGATCTTCCTGCTGCGTTCGAAACTGAACTTCGAACCGACCTGATCAAGTTGGCAGTGGCTTCCAGCCGTGCCAACCGTCGACAACCATACGGTTCCAGGGCTCACGTCGGAAAGCGTGCACCAATGGCCGGTATGAAGCACTCCGTTGAATGGTGGGGTAAGGGTCGTGGTGTGTCACGAATTATGCGACGCACAGGACAAAGCCGTGGTGCTCAAAACCCACACACCAAGGGTGGGCGCCGTGCTCACGGGCCAAAGGTCGAAAAGAACTGGGGCCGCAAACTCAACCTCCAGCAACGACGTCTCGCTCGTAACTCTGCGCTTTCAGCAACCACATCTGTCGAACTCGTCAGTGCACGCGGTCATCGATTTTCAGAAGACATCCAATCGCTCCCAATCGTTCTCGGCAACTATGCCGAAATTCGAGATGGAAAGACTGAGGAATTCAGCATCGAGACCTTCAACCACGGATCTGCGACCCGAAAGGTTCTCGCAATCTTCAACGAAATTGGTCTAGGTGACGACCTCATGCGTGCTCGCAACGGCCGAAACATTCGTGCCGGTAAGGCAACCATGCGTGGGCGTGTCCACAAGACTCCTAAATCGGTCCTTCTTGTTGTTAAGGAAAAATCCGGACTTGCACAAGCCGCTCGTAACCTTCCAGGTGTCGACGTGGTTGTTGCAAAGGATCTCTGCGCAGAGGACCTTGCCCCTGGTGGCGACATCGGTCGATTGACCGTGTTCACCAAGGACGCCGTGGAGGCACTCAACTGAGGTGATGATGATGAACGCATACGATATTATCCTCCAACCATGGCTTACTGAGAAATCGATGGAAGCTCGAACGACCGAGCAACGCCTCGAGTTCCTCGTGCGCCGAGGAGCAACCAAAAAACAAATCGCTCGTGCTATTGAAACGATCTTCGAAGTCGAAGTCGCTAAGGTCAATGTACGAAACACAAAGCATGGCAAGCACGCTTCCGTAAAGCTTGCCGAGGGCTATGACGCAGAAGACGCAGCAATGCGCTTGGGAGCATTCTGAGGTGATTTATCATGGGTAAGAGAATACGTGCACAACGAAAGGGTTCCTCGCCACGCTACCGCGTCGCGAGCCATCGATTCCCAGGTGCGAACCGAATGCCACGCGTGAATGATGTTGTTGGTGAAATCACCGAACTTGTTCACAGCCCGGTCCACTCGGCTCCACTCGCTCGAATGAAACTCCCTGATGGTGAAACGACACTTGTGGTTGCCACAGAAGGACTCGCAATTGGATCCTCCGTCGCCATTGGCGATGGTGCTGCATTGCGCCCCGGGAACATCACTTCGCTCGCCAACATTCCTGAAGGAACGGCAATCAACAACCTCGAACTTCGTCCAGGTGACGGTGGAAAGGTTGCACGAGCAGCTGGAAACTCCTGCTTCGTCGAAGCTCGAATTGGCGACAAGGTGCGTGTCCGCATGCCCTCTGGTAGCCTTCGTGAACTCCCTGCTAACTGCCGAGCAACCATTGGTGTGCTCGCTGGTCACGGCCGTGATGAAATGCCACTGCGAACTGCAGGTGCTGCTTACTACAAGGCCAAGGCCCGTGGTAAGTTGTTCCCGCACGTCAGCGGTGTTGCAATGAACCCTGTTGACCACCCGCACGGTGGTGGAAACCACCAAGCCGTTCACGGTCCTAACTCAGTCGGTCGAGGTACCCCGCCGGGTGCTAAGGTCGGTCTGATTGCACCAAGCCGAACCGGCCGAGGCCGAGGTAAGAAAATTTGAGGTGATGATGCATGGCTAAGAAAAAGAAGTCCTTTATGACCCCCAAAGCCAGCCGACGTAAGGCACGTAAGCGCCTT
>DAFX01000035.1:19067-50953 GCA_002495535.1 Euryarchaeota archaeon UBA433 | reverse complement strand
ACCCAGATGTTGATGATCGCCATCAGGCCGGCAGATGCAAGAAACCACAGCTCATCCATTGGGTCGCTGATGGCAAAGCATGCGAACCAGAGCAAGGTGAGTTGTACGGTGGTTCGAGTTGTGGCACGCTCATCGAAGGTTGACGGGAATGAACGAATGCCATGCTCTCGGTCGTTTTCAACATCCATTCGAGCGTAATTGATGTCAAATGCCGCAATCCATAGCGCAACACCGATCGAGATCGGAAGAATGGTTGGCGCCCAAAGAAGGTCACTGCCTGTCGCGAGTTGGCCAGTGATGGCTCCCCAACCATGGACGTCAGCTGCGATGGCAACCCACGCACCTGCAGGAGCAAGGCCCAAGCAGAGTCCAAGCCAAAAGTGGCACAACCAGGTGTATCGCTTCATGTAGGGGTAGACGACGAAGGTGAGCACCGGCAACCAGGCCATCATCAAGGCGACTTGATTGAGGAGTCCTGCGCTGACCAACAGCAGGAGCAAGAACACTCCAGCAAGTCCCCATGCCGTGTTTAGGCTCATCGCGCCCGAGGCAAGGTGTCGGTTCTTGGTTCGAGGGTTGGCCGCATCGATGTCACGATCGATGATACGGTTGAGGGCCATTGCAAGGCCTCGAGCACCGACAGCGGCCAAGAGGATCCACAGCAAGTCAATGCCAGGGGCAATGTCAAATTGTTCGATGGCGATGAAGTAACCAATCAGGACAAATGGAAGAGAAAACAACGTGTGCTCAATTTTGATGAACGATAGAACCTGCTTTGCGTCCATCAAGCCTTGCCTCCAAAGGAAAGATGGGCAGGCCATTGGTACTTAGCAAGTTCCGGATGCTTTGACACCTTTTCCAGTGTTTCTTGGCTGTGGAGGGTGATTGAAGGCCATCGACGTACGCCGTTTGCCTCGGATGGGATCGGAGTGGTCGCGTCCCAGCACAACCGCTGCTTTTCATCGTCAAAGGTCAGCCCTCGTCCGACATCAAAGCGAGAGGTCAGTTGCCACAGCAAGCGACGACGGGCTTTCTCACAGTGCAGATCAAGATCGTTATTGGTGATGAATAACCACCGGAGAGAAGAATCCTTATCCAATTGCCAAATTGATTTCCTCAATTGAGAAATCTTCTCCCTTCGCGCTTGTTCAGCAGCATCGTTTGAGGTTTCTGCGCCATCTTCTGGCGTTGGTGTTCCTTCAACGTCCACACTCACCACCATGATGCTGCCACGGAGCATACGAACATCGACGACCTCAGCCAAAGCCTTGACTTCCTCGAGTTGATGAAACGAGGGGGCGTCTTCTAACCCCTGTCGCCAGGCAGGAGTCACCTGCCGGAAGGACCCTTCGAGTGGTGGGTTGGGCGATCGTGGATCTGCACCGGCCAGGGTCGTGGCGTCGATCAGCAATTTGCTGTGAACGTTTTCATACGGGCTTGCTGCTTCCAAAGAATCGGCCACCATACCTTCGAGGATGATGACATCGGTGGCGATGTCGACTTTGTCATTCAGTGCGTCCAACAGAGCTTCGAGATCCTTTGGATCATGCTGCTCATCAACGGCAATGATGGTTTTGAGGAACATCATCTGGCCTGCCCCCAACAAACCGACGGCTGTTTTGCGCCCCTGCCGTGGATAGCGTTGCTTTGATGCTACAATCGCGAGGTTGTGGAACCCCGTCTCCATTGGCAGGTGAACGCTCTTGACGTCGCGGTGTTGGAAATTGAGGACCGGAGAAAATTGCCTTCCAATCGCTTCTCCGAGGTGGCCGTCCTCCATGGGGGGTAATCCGACAATGGTGGCCGCGAGCATGGCGTCCTTTCGGCATGTGATCGCCGTAACGTGCATCACAGGGTATTGGCCAGTGAGTGAGTAGAATCCAAAATGGTCGCCAAACGGCCCCTCAAGACGTGTTTCATCCGGAATGCAGTAGCCTTCAATGACGATGTCTGCTTCTGCTGGGACCATCAGGTCTTGCGTGAGCGCTTTTGTAATTGGCAACGATTTGCGACCGAGGATGCCTGCAAATTGATATTCACTCAAGTTGTCTGGAAGTGGTGAAATGGCGGAGAAAATCAACTCTGGGGGTCCGCCCATGCAGATTGCAACTGGCATTCTGACTTCTTTCCCAGATTCTTTTGCTGCCGCAGCATGGTCGGCTGCATGCTTGTGAATCTGCCAGTGGAGTCCGATTTCTTTCGGTCCGAACACCTGAGCCCTGTACATGCCAAGGTTGTGGTCTCCGTTTTTCGGGTTCTTGGTTACGACCAATGGCAGGGTGACAAATGGGCCTCCGTCCTTTGGCCATGTGGTCGGGATAGGAAGTCGTGTGAGGTCGGTTGGGAGGCGAACCCGCTGGACGTTGCCTTTGCGCTTTTTCTTCGGGGGCATGGCCAAGGCGTCTCGAAGAAGTGGCAGCGCTTTCCATGGCTTGCGCATGTAGAGTCCGATGTCTGGTTTCATCATGGCGACCATTCGGTCACCAATTTCTGTTTCATGACTGGCTCCGAGTGCGCGCATTGTTCTGTCTTGGTCTCCGAACAAGTTCATGGCCAGCGGGATGTCACTGATCGTTCCATCGGGAAGTCTTGGTTGTTCAAAAACGACGGCGGGGCCGTCATTTTTCACCAGTAAGTCGGCTATGGCGCCAGCCTCAAACTTGACATCGACGGGGCGGGAGATGCGCAGCACCTCGCCACGTTGTTCGAGATGGTCGAGCCATCGCTTCGAAGTCTTCCACGCCACACCCTTGCGTGGAGCGGCCTTCATTTGAACCGTCGTATTCTCCTAGATTCTTCAGAAGACCGGTTCGATACATGCATTAATAGGCGCGCCCCCCTACTTGTGGCCATGACCAAGACGCTTCTGTGCACGCTTTGCCTAGCGCTTTTGCTCGTTCCAGCCACGGCCTCAGCGGTGGAATCCGATGTGATTGTCACCGTTGACAGCACCAGTCTGCGCTTCAGCCCCTCCCAAGTCACGGTGACAGAAGGGCAGGCGGTGCGCTTCATGTGGGACGGACAAGCCTTAGCCCACAACGCTGTTGCAGACGATGGTTTGTTCGATTCAGGAGACCCCGAACGAGATGTGGATTACCGTTTTGTGTTCGAAGTTGGAACGGCAGGCACCCACACCTTTGTTTGCGAGCCTCATGCAAGCGTAGGCATGACCGGGACCATCACGGTCGAAGCGGCACCTGTGGAGGAAATCGAAGAAGAAATCCCAGTTGAAAACACACCCGCCTTGTCCATGCTGAGTGGCCTTCTCGCTACCGCATTCGCCGCAGCATTCGTCGGTCGAAATCAAGAGGGCGAGCAACCGCTCTGACCGTTTCCTTCATGGGCTTCCCCTTGTACAAACGGTTCATGGGCGAAGTTCCGCAACAGTGCGATGTTCTCATTATCGGCGCTGGACCAGGTGGTGGCTCTGCTGCATTGCATGCTGCACGAGCCGGATTGAAGACGATCATAGTTGAAGCTGACCCCGAAGTTGGTACGCCCGTCCACTGTGGTGAATGCCTCAGTGATCTCGCTGTACAAAACCTCGATTTGGAGATCCCAGAATACGTCAAAGCCTTGGATGTGAAAGGGATACGGGTGATTTTCCCAGACGGCACCAAGAAACTTCTCACAGAACCAGGCTATGTTCTGGAAAAGCACCTTTTTGAACGCTGGCTGTGCGACGAGGCCTGCGAACAAGGTGCAGAACTCCTGCTCCACCACCGAGTGACGGGGATGGAGCGAATTTACAATAGCGAAAATAAATTTACCAATTGGAAAATTGAGGGTCGTGGCGACGGCTTCCCAATTGAATGCAAAGCTGTCATCGACGCTTCTGGTGTCGCCGGTGCAGCGTCGAAACTGCTCGACATGGGCACTGAAGTGGAGGTTATCGCAGGGTTCCAATACGAGATGCTTGATGTCCCTAACGATGGCTACCTCGATTTTTATCTGTGGCCCGAATACTCCCCCCACGGCTATGTGTGGATGATTCCAAAGAAGGGTGGACGAGCCAACGTCGGCTTGGTGACGACAGACAAGAAGGGTGCGATCAAGTACCTCGACTCATTCATCACAGACACCTACCTCAAAGAAAAGCCAACGGTCAATCCGCCATGGCGAGCTGAAGGCATTAAGGTCCGTCCGTTTGGTGGAACAATCCCGATTTCAGGACCACGCTCGCGTACCGTTGCTGAAGGCGTCATTCTCGTTGGTGATGCGGCTGGATTCACTTCTCCGCTGTTCGAGGGTGGATCTCATCTGGCCCTTTGGTCTGGCCGTCAGGCGGCTCAAACTATTGCTAAAGCGCTGGCTGATGACGACCTTTCTGAATCCAGTCTGCTTGCCTATGAGAAGGCATGGAAAAAGAAGTTCCCGCCTTATCACAAGATTTTGAAGGGCAAAAACGCACTCTACAACCTTACAGATGAAGAAATGTCAATCATGGCTCACTGTTTGCCCGAAGAACTCGGTAACATGTCGCCCCTGCAAAAGTTCGGCATCGGCCTCAAAATCATGGTCACAAAGCCGATTTTGATGACCAAACGCGTGGTCCCCATTCTTCTCTCGTTTGGCTATTCACGAGCCAAATATTTCGGTTGGTGAAGCGCACCTCACTCAGCAATGTCCTTGAAGGAGGCCCGATGGTCGTGAAGCATGTGGGGTGCGACGCTGTGGCTAGCGATTCTCGCCGCTGGAGTTCTTCTGTTTAAGCCACAAATCCATGAGCGCTCTAAGGGCGCATCTCTGGCGCTTCATGCCATGATGATTTTGCCCTTTTTAGCGCTAGCGAGTCGCTTTTTGGTCAACGACACAAGCATCCATCACGTTGTCGCTTATGGCGGCGCGGCTTTACCTCTTAAGTACAGATTTGCTGCAACTTGGGCTGCTCGTGAAGGGCCTTTGTTGCTCTGGGTCGCATGGATGACATTGCTCGCTTGGGCATGGCACAAGCCAATGACCGGGGAGAGCGAAACGACACACGCCTTACGGTTACGCTTGATTCATGGCTTCAGCCTTCTGATGTTGCTCAACGCCCAAACGCTTGATCCGTTCAAAGAAGCCTCGCCTTTTTTCACAGGACGGGGCCTAAATGAACTGCTGCAAACCGACCTCATGGTGATCCATCCACCCCTCATCTTCCTGGCTTATTCCTTCTGTTTGCATGCTGCAGCCATCGCACTTTCATCGATGTTCGAGCCCTCGAAGGCCATCAAGGATCGAATGCTCACCGCTGTTCGACCCGGTCTTTTCGTGGCCACCCTCGGCATTGGTTTGGGCGGTTTGTGGGCCTACCTCATTCTTGATTGGGGGGGCTATTGGGCGTGGGACCCTGTTGAAACGGGTTCGTTCTTGCCGTGGCTTGCACTCGTTTTCTTAGCCCACCTTCGAACAAAACCAGGACGGACAACGGATGCTGCTTGGATTGGCGGAGGGATAACTGCCGGCGGCCTGGCTTTGTTTGCCACACTTGTGACCCGTGCAGGTGGCGTCTGGGCCTCCTCTGTCCACACTTTTGTTGCAGCCGATGACGGAGCGGCCCCCACCGACGCTTTCTCACGAATGGTTTTGCTAAAGGAAGATACCTTTGCGGGTGTCGAGGTCATGAGTTACATGATCCTGCTGTTCCTTTTGGTCGGCGTTTGGGTTCAATTTCAACGTCACCAAGAATCCAAGAGTTCCATGAATGGAGCTTGGATCTTTTCCCTGCCCTTGTTTGGGGCGATTCTTGCCGTGCTTGGTAGTATGGATGGGCCTGACTTCTTCCTCCCCGGGGCAGATGTGTACGCCGTAATCCCTGGTTTGGCCTTCCCTCTTCTGCTGTTATTCCCACTCGCATTCGATGCCATCAAACACCCTAGGGAAATGAAGCAAAATGACGAGGGATGGAGTTACCAAAGCATGCTCAACAACTTGGGTAATTCCACTTCAACTGGGACTGCTAGCGTGCTCGTAGCGCTGTTTTTGTTTTACATTGCCATGACCTTGCTCTCAGCGAATGTGTTCTATGGCGGGCTTGCTTTGCTGTTTTTTAGCCCGCTTTTCTTCTCACCAGATGCAACAAAAGCGTGGCCTTGGGCGGCCGCTGGCGTTATGCTCGCGCTTGCAGGTGCGTGGGCAGAATTGGTCACAGTTCTCACCGCAGGGGTCACCATGGTGCTGTTTGTAGCGCCCTGGTTGTTCACGCCTGATGAGGAGGGAACGCCGACTTCGTTCTCAATATTCGATCGCCGCAATCAAATGCAGATTGCCCTGTGGGCAGCAGTCGTCTTGGTGGGTCTCTATCTCATCCTCACATTGGTGCTCCTTTTGGCAAGCATTGATGCGGTGAATTTTGATGCCCATGAAGTCTATGGTGCTCCATTTGTTCTTGCTTTTGCTGCAGCACTAGCGCTGTACACTGGGAGGAATGGGGACTCGAGGCGAAACGCTTGGCTCGTATTGGGCACGCTTTCAGTTTCAATTTTGTTTGCAATCTGGCAACCGAGTGCCTTTGCAATGGATGCTGACACCATCGTCTCTTCATTCCTCGTTCGAGGCACACTCGCCTGGCTGATGCTCCCCATGTTGTTGCTGGTGCTGCTCCCACTGGTAAGAGAGGCATTCATTGTACAGAAGGCTTTAGCCAAGAAAGAACCATTGTGGCGAAGGATTCCATTTGGGGCACACGTCGTTCACCTTGGACTTGTGTTGCTCTTAATTGGTCACGTCTATACAACAGTGCTCGTAGATCGCGGTGATGCAAGTCACAGGATCACTATGCTTCGAGATGAACCGGTGATCGATGGAAATTACGGCTATGAATTCAAAGGCCTTGTTTTTGAATCAAACGACCTCGAAGTTGGTGATGGTTATGTTGGTGTTGAAATTGTAGTTTACAACCTCAAAGACGGCGCTCTTGGGGATGAAATTGGCACGGTTCAACCCGGTATGCTTCGTTTTGATTCAACCGGTACTGCGCGCTCGGAAGTGGATACGCTGACGCGCTGGAGCGGTGACATCGTGTTCATTTTTGACGGAAGCCAAGCCGCCGGGCTGATGAGCCAAACGCTCGAAGGCGGTGAATCCTCTGTCCAAACCGTCCGTGTCACAGTGTACGACCTGCCAGCGTCACATTCAGTGTGGCTCGGCTGGGCCACGATGCTCATCGGAATGGCAATTGTCACATCAGGAGATGTTGAGAAAAACAAGGGCCTGCGCCACGATTCTTCACATTCTGAGTCTGAAGAGTGAACCATTGCTCCTCCAATGGAATTATGAAGGGGACGACGGTCGCCGAACTACCCGAAAGGGAGGTAATACCATGGAAGATGGAACAATTGTCCACGTCGATTATGAACTCTACAACAACGAAACAGGTGACCTCATTGAGACCACCCGTGAAGCAGTCGCCAAAGAGCATGATGCACATCAGGAGTCTCGCACCTACGAGCCAATGGTTTGCGTCGTCGGTGGCGGTCAACTCATTCCCGGGTTCGAAGCAGCACTTGGTGAAGCTAAGAAAGGGAAGGAAACGGAAGTCGTTATCGCACCAGAAGATGCATACGGCGAAAAAGATGCTAATCAAATTGAAACCATTAGCATTGACAAATTGATCCGTGCAGTCAAGGACCCGAACTCACTTTACATCGGTGCTCCAGTGAACATTGGCAACCGACAAGGCTACCTCTCGTACCTTGCAGCAGGACGAGCCCGAATCGACTACAACCATCCAATGGCCGGAAAGTCCCTCAAGTACTCATTCAACGTCGTTGACGTTGTCGAAGGCAAGGAAGACCAAGTTGTTGCTCTTCTTCAGGCAAACACTGGCCACAGCGGCTTCGAAGTCAGCTTCGACGGTGACGATCTCATGATCGTTTTGCCACAAACCATGCTTTTCGATACCAACGCTGCCATGCTCAAATTCCGCTTGGTGACCACCATCCGTGATGCAGTTGAATGTGGGAAGGTTTCCTTCATCGAAGTTCACGAGCCTCGTGGATTCGGCGTTGAAGACGAAGAAGACGATATGGATGAAGCAGAAGATCTCTCCTCGCTTTCAGTCGCTCAACTCAAGGAACGCTGCAAAGCCGCTGGCCTTCCAGTCGGTGGTAAGAAGGCAGATTTGATTGCTCGCCTCTCCCAAGAAGAAGAGTGAACGCCACTCCTTCATGGACGGGCGCACCCCCCCAAAGCATATCGAGGGCCGCACCAACCAAACAATGAGGGCCCACAATGTCAATGACCGCGCTTGAGAACCACTTGGCTGATGCAGAACCTGCTTTGGCCGATTCGGAATACTCATTCGGTGAAAAAATTGCTATTTGGGTCGTTCTTGCTTTCATTGCTGTGCTCCTTTCCGGACTTGTTCTTGCCAACGATGCTGTTTGGGAGGACGGCCTCAAACCAATTATCTGGGACCCAATCATAGAGGATGCTGGTTCTGCGGGTGATGCTGGCTATTCCCCAGAAAATACCGCTATTTACACGGGTTCAATGCTCGTTTGTGTGGTCATACTTCAGGCGCTTTTCCGGCGTGCAGATTTGCCATGCGATGACCGAATGACGGTGGCTTTGATTGCTTGGGTGTGCCTTGCACCGGTGATGAGGGTGCTCGAAGATGCAGACTTTTTTACTCAAGACATGGATGTTTTGTTCATTTCTCCTTTGATTCATTTGCATTTAGCAGCATGGTTGATTGGAATTGCATTCACCTCCCAATGGGTTGCTGGAAAATGGGACGGTGCGACCACTGATCGGGATGAAGGCAAGGTTCGAAGAGCGCTTTTGCCGATTTTACTTATCGCCTTACTCATGCATTGGGGACTGCTCTATCAGCCAGCGTACTTGGCCCATGATGAGATGGGTATGCTTTGGGTCCTCATTGGCCTTATCGCTTCCTTTTCTGTTATGGTTGGCGTGATTCTCACCACGAGGCAATGGCCTGCAATCACCCGAGGGATGCTTGCTTTCGGCTCCGCTGCTGTCGTGCTTGGCATAGGTCATTGGGCTCAATTTTTAGCCACGCCTTGGGCTCAAGAAAGCGCTAGGGTGCTTGATACAATCCCAATCTGGCCTTTGTTTGTGGTCCTTGGTATCCCCGGGCTTGTGTGCTATATGATGTACAAAATAGGCATCGATGATCTGCGACAACTCAAATTGTGTGGTTTCGAAGCCGGCGTCTTGCCCCACGGGGTCAAACTTGACACTTGGGATAAAGCTGAAGATTTGACCGATGCACACCCAGTGAGTTTGCTGTCAAAGAAGGGACTGCTCGCGACGCCAATGGTGCTTGCCATGGTCTTCGGCCAACTTTGTGATGGGTTTGCAACGATGGTTGGAATTGATTCCTTTGGCTATGGTGAAAAGCACCCGGTGAGCAATGAAGTGATCATGCTTGGTGGCCGATTGAACACTTCGCTGGGTATTGACTATGGTGAAGGGGCATGGCTCTTCACCCTGGTTAAGGCTGTGCTGATTGGAACAATCGTCTGGTTGTTTGCAGAGATGCGCGTCGAACAAAGGCAACGCCATCTTCGGCTTCTCATCGTCCTTGCCGTGCTCATCGTTGGCCTTGCGCCCGGCTTACGAGACATTGGCCGACTGACTCTTGGTGTTTGAACCACTTGATGTTTGATTTGTAATAGGGTTAAATGTCCCATCCACCTCCCTCTGATTGAGGGGTGGAAATGGACCGATTACCAACCAGAGTGAATCGTGCTGACCCTGACTTTGCTGAACGCAAAGCCTTCAACGTCCAATTGATCGAGACACTTCGAGACCGACTCGATGTTGCATCGATGGGTGGTGGTGGAAAATACGTTGATCGTCATCGAAGTCGAGGTAAACTCCTCGCTCGTGAACGAATTGAGCACATCATCGACCCCGGTACGGCCTTTTTGGAACTCTCCCCCCTTGCTGCATACGAACTCTACGACGGGCGTGCGCACTCTGCAGGGATCGTGACAGGCATCGGCATGGTCCACGGGCGTGAGTGCCTCTTTGTTGCAAATGATGCAACGGTGAAAGGTGGTTCCTACTACCCAATGACCGTGAAAAAACATATTCGGGCCCAAACGGTAGCCCATGAAAACAACCTTCCCTGTATCTATTTGGTGGATTCAGGGGGTGCATTCCTTCCTATGCAGGATGAAGTGTTCCCAGATATTGGGCACTTCGGACGTATTTTTAGAAATCAAGCCCGCATGTCCGGCGATAAGATACCTCAAATTGCCGCAGTCCTCGGGTCGTGCACGGCAGGTGGAGCTTATGTGCCTGCCATGTCTGATGAATCGATCATCGTCAAAGGGAACGGGACTATTTTCCTTGCAGGTCCACCTTTGGTCAAAGCCGCAACCGGAGAGGAAGTCTCTGCGGAAGAATTGGGTGGCGCGGAAGTTCACACTGTACAATCAGGGGTTGCCGACCACTACGCTGAAGATGAGCCTGAAGCGTTACGAATGGTTCGAAACGTGGTGGAAAACATCGGCCCAAGGACACTTGCTCCCGCAGCGAGCGCTCCAGCCGAAGATCCCGCTCACGAGGTGGAAGACTTGCTCGGTTTGATCCCTAGCGACAACCGCACGCCGGTTGACATCAAAGAAATCATTGGTAGGATCGTTGACGGCTCGAGGTTCCATGAATTCAAGGCGAGGTACGGCACCACCCTGGTTTGTGGTTTTGCTCACATTCACGGTCACAAGGTCGGTATTGTTGCCAACAATGGGATCTTGTTTTCTGAATCCTCTCTCAAGGGTGCACATTTTGTTGAACTCTGCGGCCAACGTGGCATTCCCCTTGTGTTCTTGCAGAACATCACCGGGTTCATGGTCGGAAAGGCCTACGAAGCGGGTGGTATTGCCAAGGACGGAGCGAAACTGGTCACCGCCGTTTCGTGCGTCAACGTACCGAAATTCACGGTCATCATCGGCGGCTCACACGGCGCCGGTAATTACGGAATGTGCGGGCGTGCCTACGACCCTCGCTTCCTCTTCATGTGGCCAAACAGTCGAATTTCAGTCATGGGGGGTCCACAAGCCGCAGATGTTCTTACCACTGTGAAACAGGATCAACGGGCCAGAGAAGGCCTTGGGCCGATGGAAGGGGAAGAATTGGAAGCGTTCAGAGCCCCTATTCTCGAACAATACGAAACTGAGGGCAGCCCCTACTATTCTACGGCGCGCCTCTGGGACGATGGAATCATCGACCCAAGGGATACACGTGACGTGCTTGGGTTGTGCATTGCAGCAGCCCGTAATGCAGCATTGCCCAATGACCGGTTCGGCGTTTTCCGAATGTGATAAAGCAATTGAAAAATCAAAAATGCAATTGGAGTTTTTAGAATGCTGAGCATGAACAACCCCCCCGCCACAGAACTCGTCACCATGACCCTTCATGGCTCTCGAGTCAACCTCCATCTCAATCGAGAAGACAAGTTCAATGCGCTCAATGTGCAATTGATCACCGAATTATGCGATCTGTTAGATTGGACCGCAGAACGCAGCGCAGGGCGCCTCGACGCTCTGCATGACAACGACGGAGCGCCCTATCTTCGCACCCTTGTTCTCTCTGGAGCAGGACGCCATTTTTGTGCAGGAGCGGACATCAACATGATGAGGGATGCAGGTGCAAACACACCCGAAGAGAATCGCGCAGATTCAAAGCGCCTCGATCGCCTCTTCAACGGCCTCTGGGCTCACCCATGTTTCACCATAGGCGCCATCCAAGGTGTCGCTCTTGGTGGAGGGGCTGGGCTCGTCGCTTGCCTTGACCATGTGATTGGGACTGAGAACATCAAAATCGCACTCTCAGAAGGAAAACTGGGCATCTTGCCTGCGGTCATAGGCCCCTATGTTTACCGCCGACTTGGTTCAGCCTGTTTCCGTCGTCTTGCCATGCAAGCAAGTCGGATTGAGGCTCAGGAAGCACTTCGAACAGGTTTCATAGAACAAGTGGTCGAGAAGCAAGACGATCTTGAAGCAGCGGTTCAAAACCTCGTGGATGAAGTTCTCACAACCGGTCCGTGTGCTGTCAGCTTGGCAAAACAATTGACGTTGAATTTCGACCGTTGGACTGAAACTGATGAAGCTCTACGCAATTGGACATTGGACTTCACCAGTAAAATGCGGGGTTCTAACGAAGGGCAAGAAGGCCTTTCCTCATTCCTCGAAAAGCGCCCGGCAAATTGGAAACCAGAATGAGGGTCTTAGCATGGTCAGCAAAGTATTGGTGGCAAACAGGGGGGAAATCGCCTGTCGAATCCTTCGCGCCTGCAGCGAGGCTGGATTGCAAACTGTTGCCATTTATGCCCAAAATGACGCCCGTTCGATGTTTGTTGAATTGGCCGACCAAGCAGTCGAATTGACGGGGGACTCCATTGGCGAAACCTACCTTGACCAAAACCAAATTTTGTCGATCGCCCGTTCCACTGGTGCAGATGCAATACACCCCGGCTTTGGCTTTCTCTCGGAGCGGGCAGATTTTGCCCGTGCAGTGTCCCAAGCAAACATTCAGTGGGTCGGGCCAAGTCCGGAAGCCATCGAGCAAATGGGCGACAAGATGACCGCTCGAATTACAATGCGGGCGGCGGGTGTTCCAGTTATTCCAGGTGAAGAGATCGAGCAAGAGGATGAGGATGAAGCCCTCGCTGCAATCGAATCTGCATCTCATCGCGTCGGCTATCCCATGCTGCTCAAAGCATCATCAGGTGGCGGGGGCAAAGGAATGCGCGCCGTTCATGCCCCCGAAGATTTGATCGAGGCGGCAAAGGGGGCTCGTCGAGAAGCAATTGCTGCTTTTGGCGATGGAAGGGTCTACGTGGAGCGATTGTTGACGGGATCAAAGCACGTTGAAATTCAAATTCTAGCGGACCGGCACGGCCGCACAATCCACCTAGGGGAGCGCGAATGCAGCGTTCAAAGGCGACATCAGAAGGTCTTCGAAGAGGCTCCCTGCGCCACCATGACGCCCGAACTTCGAGAAGCCATGGGCCAAGCAGCTGTCGCTGCTGCTGAAGCAGTTGATTACGAAGGGGCTGGAACGGTAGAATTCTTACTCGCACCTTCGGGTGAATTTTTCTTCCTTGAGATGAACACTCGTATCCAAGTTGAACACCCAGTTACTGAACTGGTCACAGGGGTCGATTTAGTTCGAGAACAATTGCGAATCGCAGCGGGTGAACCTATGTCGTGCGGGCCGTTGATGATTCGAGGTCATGCCATTGAAGTCCGTCTTTATGCTGAAGATGCCTCAAACAACTTCCTTCCTGCTATCGGCCCTCTTGCTGTGTTCCGCCCTCCTGAAGGCCCAGGCGTTCGCTTGGATACCGGCGTTCGTGAAGGCGATGAGGTCACACCCAACTACGACCCAATGCTTGCCAAACTGATCGTATGGGCCCCTTCTCGCTCTGAAGCTCTTCAACGAATGCGCCGGGCGTTGGATGAGTTTGTGGTGCTCGGTACCACGACAAACATCCGTTTCTTACGGGAACTGTGCGATGAGGAAGAAGTGATCACTGGCCACACGGACACCACTACAATCGATCGCCTGTGGCCAAATGGCTGGGCACCTTCGATTGCCCGTTCGACAGAAGATGCTGCTCTGATGGCGGCTGCAATCGGTGAAAGCGCTGGCCTTCATCGAAGTCAAGTCCAGGTGAGTGAAGACACACAAGGCCCCACAAGTCCCTTTTCCACGCTCAACAGGAGGTACCCTTGATGCACCATCAATTCAAGAGCCCAGAAGGGCCGATTGAGGTCTCTGTTGCACGAGAAGGCGATGTCTGGAGCCTCGGTCACCTCGAAGCCACACTGATGGGTGATGGACGCCTTCGTATCGTGCAAGCTGATTCTTCGGTCGCTTTTGCCCATGTGGCAAAGGTTGGTGATGTGTGGTGGGTTCACTTCCAAGGTCATACCTTCAAACTCGAACGGATCGAACCGGGGGCCACAGATACCGACGACGGTGGGGGCTTGACAGCGCCTATGCCTGGGAAGATTTTACAGGTCCTTGTCACCGTTGGTGAATCGGTCAAAGCCGGCACCACCTTGATGGTGCTGGAAGCAATGAAAATGGAACACAGAATCGTTGCAGCTGCTGACGGGGTCGTGACCGCGGTTCATTTCAGTGCTCACGATCAAGTCGAGCAGGGCGTTGCTTTGCTTTCCCTTGATGAATCCTAATCACAATGTACGCCAATCACCAGAGTTGATTTTGCTACCAGCCGGGGGCTCGGAGGCGTAGAAATACGTCCACGCCCAAATCATTTTTTGCTCGACTTCAACCTGAATGAGGGTTCGGTTGTACAGTGAATCTGGAGAAGTGAACCCGTAGAACCCTTCGACTCGATCAAGGGATTGTAGGGCCGTAAACACGTCATCGAGCCGGTGAAGTTCTCCGATGACGCGCTCGTTCTTTGCTGGCCGCATGCCGGGGTAGTCCCCAAGGTGGTAAAGAGCACCTTCTGCTCGAGCTTTCACACCTTCACTGATGGAGAACTGTTCGAGGGTCGTACCACGGAATTCCCCCGACATCAACGTGCCGTACACAAACAGGTGGTCAACAGGGTAAGACTTGTCGTTATTTTCAATTGCATTTTTCAAATCTACAATTGGAAGATTGTTTCGAATAAGGTTGGATTCAATCAACCCAACATAATGAGATGTGGGCGCGACATGGTCACCAATACGGTCAGGTTGGACTCGATAGGTGATCGCTTCAACAGAGGTGCCATCGCCTTTGATAACAGTGACATTTGTCCTCCGATAGATGTTCGGATGGCCTTCTTTTTTGTCCATGTTCGCCAGTGCGTTCGAATTTAATGAAAACAGAACCCCTGGCACTGCGTGGCCGCACCCAGCAGGTTCCACATCAGCCGCACCACCTTCACGCAACCTTGAATGGTAATGAAACTTCAATCGATGATCGGGCAACCAACATGGCTCCAGTTCCGTGATTCCTGAAGGATCACGCCCGGTCCTTTCGCACCATTCATTCCAATCTTTGGCATCTAAGTTGGACCCGTAGCCAAAATACAAGACGGTTTCTTCCTGTGTCATCGGAGGTTGAAACGCCTCAACCCTATTTCAAACCGCCCGATTATCCCCAAGCACATGGCTCGAGAACTTCTTGGCCGCCCATCAATGGCTGCAAGACTTCAGGTACACGAACACGCCCATCTTCGAGTTGGTTTTGTTCCATAATGGCGACAAGAGCCCTCGATGTGGCAACGGCGGTTGAATTGAGGGTGTGAGCGATAGGTTGGCCAGAGTGGCCAGGCTGCCCGTATCGAATTTGGAGTCGATTGGCCTGATAGTCTGTGCAGTTTGAACATGAAACAATTTCCTTGTATTGGTTTGCACCGGGGATCCACGCTTCCAAGTCATACTTCCGTGCGGCAACCGTGCCCATGTCTCCCGTACAGATATTGACGACTTCGTAATGCATGCCCAATGCGTCCCAAAGATCGATGCAATTGGTGAGCAATTCCTCTTGGAGGCTCCAAGATTGATCTGGTGCTGCGATGATGATCTGTTCGATCTTTGTGAATTGGTGCACTCGCCAGATGCCAAGGTCGGATTGACCGTGTGAGCCAACTTCTCTTCGGAAACATGGTGACACACCAACAATGCGGAGTGGCAGGTCTGCCTCGGGGATTGTTTCACCCATGAACATGGCAGTGAGCGGGTGTTCTGCGGTTGCAATCATGTAGTACTTGTCGGGTTCCACACCATACATGACAGTCTCAAAATCAGAAAGGTCGGTGACGCCTTCATAGGCTTCTCTGTTCATCATGACGGGCGGTTGAACGAACGTATACCCCCTCGAACGGATGAAATCCACAGCGTACTGCTGCAGAGCGAATTCAAGGCGAGCCAAATCCCCCTTAAGGAAGTAGAAACGACTGCCGACTATTTTTGCCGCTCGCTTCAAGTCGACCCACTTGTTCATCTCAATCAATTCGTTGTGCGTGCGAGGTTCAAACGAAAACTCAGGTTTTGAGCCATGCACACTGTGCACGGTGTTGCCCGATTCATCGGCGCCCTTGGGGACATCATCATGCAAAATGTTGGGGATGCGCATGCGCAGCGTGTCGCGCTCGGCAACCGCTTGGTCAGTTTTCTTTTCGAGTTCCGTAATTTGTGCGCCCAGATCGGCAACTTCTGCTAGAATCCGTTGAGCTTCGGCTTCATCACCAGACTTTTTTGCAGCCCCGATACCTCGAGCTGCAGCGTTCTTTTTCGCACGTAATTGATTGGTTTCATGTTGAAGGTTGATCCAAGTTTGGTCCAATTTGATGACCCGTTCGATGTTGTCATGGGGGATACCCCGCTTATCGTGATCGTTTCGAATCAGTTCTGGCGTCGTTCTGAACATGTTGATATCAAGCATATTGAATCACCTCAAAATGAAATCCCAAAGTCAAATATGGCGCTGCCAATGAAAATGTAGCCACCAATGATGTACCCTAAAATCGAGCCACCATTCAGCAACGGCAGTCCTGCTTGCGCCCGCCCTCTTGCGACGTAGGTCATCAGTGCGAAGTAGCCGAAAAGACCGCCGATGAGGGTCGAGATTGCGACAGCGAATGCCCCACTATGGTCAAGCCACTGGGCGGCAGAAAGCACCAGCATACCTGGGAAGATGACATCACCAAGTCCCATGAACATGGCATCCTTGCTCTTCTTCTTGACCGGGCCACTGGTCGGTGGTTGAACCGGTGCATTGGTTTGCTTCATCGATGTCGTTTCTTCAACAAATGAATACCCCTTCTCTTGAGGTGCGACCAGAAGAATCGGCAAACGAAGACCGATCATGGTGTCGGCCAGATCAAGCATGTGCTTGGATTTGTACACGGCCCAAGCGTCGTAAATTGCTGCTGCGACCATGAACACGATGATGAGGGTCGGGACAAATGCCACACCGAGCATCACAACAACACCGGAGCCAACCAGTACGCCAACGGTGTTGACCACATACCACTCGCTGTGAACGTACAGCAAGATCATCAACACAAGGGCGACCAGAACGCCCAGAATCAGCGGTACGTCATACAGTTGCAAACCACTCACGACGTCCATTTCTTCGGTGATAACACCGGTTTGTACGGTGGTTGTTTCACCGTCATAAATGGCGTTGAAATGCGTGCTCCCATCTTCTTCAAACGAAAACCAACCTGTTTGGAAATCCGAATCGGCATCTAAAGTGATTTTATTCAGCAAGGAGGTTGTCCAAAGCCAGTGTGATGTGTCTTCGGTTGTGATCAGCAGATCGCTGTAACCCGAAGCATCTCGATCGGTGAGCCGAACGGATTGGATTGATTCACCAAATCCGGCGAGTTTCATCGAGGTTTGTTCACTGAACTCTGGTTCAAGACTTGCATTCCATTCGAAACCAATCACGTCACCATTATCTTCACCAAGCAAGATGAGACCTTCACTTGCTGATGCAGAGGAATGGTTCACTGGCGACCATGGCGAGGGTCCGAAATCGGCGGTGGTGATGTTGCTGGTCGCATTGTGTTGGAAGAGGACATTGGCAAAATTCGTTGGTTCAGGAGCAATCGGATCGTTCACTCCCGAAAACTCCTCCAGAAGAATCACCGCAGCCATGTTTGAGGTCACAATGAGCACTTTGTCTTCAGCGATCACCTGGGTGTGGACGGTGCCAAGGTGGACATCAAGACCGACTGGCAACCGCCAAGTGGCCTGTTTGAACATCTCTCCAGGGCTGTTTAGGTCGGTGTTAAACCGATACATGAAATTCGCTTCATCAATGATGTACAAGGCGTCGTTGGTGTGGAAAGCAAGCATGCACGCCGTCCCAATCTCTGGCAAAACTGCAGTGTAGTTCGTGCCTTCATCGTTGGTTAGGTTCTGGTGGCATGTGTACGAATCGACGGTTTCACCAGTGGCAGCATCGACATACCACACCCAAGCCCCGTTGGCAAAGGTGAAGACATCTGGGTCAACTGCTGCCTGAATGATGAATCCATCGCCATAGGGTTCTCTTGGATGTTCCATGGTCCAGGTCGGCTCCCCGTTGGCCATTGCATGGCCTTCGTAGTAGCTGATGTTGTCAGTCCACGTTCCAGAAGCGCCGGTGAGTTCGGACATCAAGTGGCCATCAAAGCCGCTGTGGGTAAGCAATTCACCTTGGAATTCACTGGTCGACTCAACTTCATAAGGTTCTGAATCCAAATCGATCATGACCATGTGAGCCAATGGAACGGTTGAATACATCAAAGCAAGGGCAAGAACCCCCATTATACCGTACTTGATGATCCATTCCTTCTTGTATTTCGCTAACGCTAGAATAAACGCTGTGAAAATAAAGATCATCGTGAGTTCAAGCAGGATATAGCGCACTTGGGTCGCCCCAGATTCACCAAAGGCGTGGAGGCCTGCAACATCGTACCATGGACGAATGAACAATGCAATCACGATGGTAAGGATGAACATTCCAACCATGCCGAGCATCGAAGTCATTTGTTCTTTCATCATGTGAAAGATGCTGTCTTCGGCACGAAGTTCTGCCTGAACCGCTCGAAACGCTTCGGATTCCTCCGCTCTAGCAGTTTGCTTTGGCGAGGTCACTGCCTTTTCGTTGCTCATGCTCATCGGAGTGTGCGTTCCCATATCAGCATGGTGATGCTTTCCGCCCCCTACGGGGGCGATAAGACGCCTTTTGAAAATAAAGGAAAGAGGCTATTCACCAAGGGGCTATCGAACAACAGGAGGGGAGGAGATGAACGATGCGAGGGCTTGGCTTGAATCCACGAAAACCCGTGGCATGGCCCTTGGGCTTCAGCATACCAAGGCGGTGCTCGACCGGCTCAATCTCGCTCACACCCCGGAGCATATCCTCCATGTTGCGGGAAGCAATGGAAAAGGTACAGTTTGCGCTTTGATGGCCGGGGCCTTGACCCTCGCCGGTACCCCCAACATCCTCTTTTCCTCGCCTCATTTGATCCGCGTCGAAGAGCGCATTCGCTTCAATGGCAGCCCCATCGATCAAGCCACATTCGATGCGGCCTTGGATAAAATTGCCCGAGCATCACATCAAAAGCCCCAGATTCAGTTGACATTTTTTGAAATCACATACCTTGCTGCAATGCAGTGCGCAAGCGATACGGGGGTTGAAGTTTTGATTTTAGAAACTGGTCTTGGTGGCAGGAAAGACGCCACTCGAGCAGGGCCTGCTTCAGCCTCACTCGTCACATCAATCAGCACAGAGCACAGGGATATATTGGGGAATTCACTTGCCCAAATTGCCAAAGAAAAAGCAGCCATTGCACGACCAGGCGCCCCTATTTTGATCCGGCGCCCTCCCGAGCAGGCGGTAGAGAAAGCCATGCTTGAGGAAGTTGGACAAGCCGGCCAAGTCATTTTGCAAGAACAGCAGGTTCCAGCCCACCCTGAATTCATTTCAATCCCAACTGATGTTTCGGTCAGAAACGAAGCCCTCATTTTGGGCCAAGCCCTCTTCCAAAAGGTTGGCTTGCCAGGTGATCGCCTCACCGATGCTTACGAGCAGGTTCAATGGCCAGCAAGAATGCAGCACGTACAATCAAACCACATGCCGTCTCATCGTTTTCTTCTTGATGCAGCGCATAACCCCTCAGGATTGAAGCGTGTATTGCCTGAGCTTGAACGTCAGATACGCGCTGCTGTTGAGAGAAATGGTGATGGGTGGTGCCTCGTGTTTGGGACCTCACCTCAATTTGATTTGGAGGCGTTTTGCCAACCTTTGATTTCGCTATGCAAACGAATTCCACCCGCCTGCATCGTGTTGACCGAACCCCAAGGTGGCCGCTATCCCGCCGTGGCGTGCACTGAACTTGCAGCTCTACAGTGGCCTTGCAATCAGCTTCAGGTCGAACCCTTGCCCAGTATTGCGCTCGACCATCTCAAATCGATAGATCCCTCTCGAAATGGATTCGTGGTCAGTCTGGGTTCATTGTACCTTCAAGGGAACATCCTCGAAGCCCTGGGCCTGTCGAGCAATGAAGACCTGTCGCTCTTGGCGAAGCAATGATAGCGTTGACCACTGTGCTCGGGCTGGTGCGACGATGAGCGACAAGTGGGATCAGCGTTTTCTTGACTTAGCCTTGCACCTTTCCGGGTGGAGCAAAGACCCCTCCACGAAGGTGGGATGCGTCGTTGTTGGTGAAGACCGAGAAATCCGATCCACTGGCTTCAATGGTTTTCCACGTGGCATCAGTGACGATCAAGAAAGACTCACGGACAGGGCAAAAAAATACCCCTTGATATGCCACGCAGAAGAGAATGCAATTATGCACGCCGCCCGAATCGGTGTCTCCCTCAAAGGCAACACGGCCTATGTGACGTGGCCACCATGTTCCCGCTGTGCTCGTTCCCTCATTCAGGCAGGCATCCAAGAAGTCGTCTATCCAGCGGTTGACAACATCCCAGAACGTTGGATGGAAGATTTCGAAATCTCCAACGGGATGCTGCAAGAAGCAGGTGTGACTGTTCGGACGGTTCCAAGTTAGAGCAAAGCCAACAGCGTGACGGTCTCGAATAGAGATAGTTCTGTGGTAAAAAGACGCACTAAAAACCACATCGCTCCTGCAATGAGTGCAGTACGTGCCCAGTCGGGGAGGTGTTCAGAATCCCCGGTGGCTTTGAAGAATAATCCACCTGCCAAAATTACAGTTCCAACACTGGAAAAGAGAAAGTAAATTCCATCGTATGCACGCTTTTGGGCTTCATGATCTTCTAAAGCCTCCTCATATGTCGGTTCAGATCCATCTTCAAAATCATCGACTTCAGGGGGGGAAGACACTTCGCTTAAGAAACTGAAAGCAATTCCAATTATAATGATGAAAAATGCGACAGAAATTAACAAATCTGGATTTGAGACCTTTGACGAATTTCGCCCTTTTGCCTTTGTTTTCTTAGGAACTTGGCTTGGTACTGTTGGAATCATGGTGTAGACTTCAACCTTCGATTAATAGTGTTTTTTTTACCTGAACGGAAATTTTTTGCCTTCCGTGGTCGCTCTAGCTTCGTCTAGCAAAATCAGGACTTGTAGAGGATTGAAAGCGAATGTTCCACGTTGATGTAATCCTGGCCATCCTCGTATTGCACCCTTAATTCATGAATTCCATAGGTGTTGAAGTGGGCGGTGTTCCAAGAGTCACTTCCACCATCTTCGGCCTGCCCGCTTCGGCTCTGACAGGCCTCATTCTGATCGTCAACAATGCTCCATGTGAACGCCACCGTTTGGCCGCCTCCACCGATTTGGCTGACTAAACTTGGGTTTTCAACGGTGGAATGAACCTCAATCATAATCGGGTCTTCACCCTGATTTCCGGCTGCAGGATCAAAGACAAGCGGCAACGGGTCGTTGGTGTTCGTTTCAGTCCATTCCATACGAAATTCGATTCGAATTGAAACGGTCATATTGGCCCTTACGTCCGCCTCGTCAATGGCGAAAGCGTCGACGGCGTAGACCCCGTGATCATTGAACGTGACCTCCACACTCGAGGTGGTTGCCGCATCGACGAGAACAGGTTCGTCGCCATTTCGTAGATCGATACCGTAGGTGACGATTTGGTTGGTGGCTGTGGTGCCTGAAAAATCAAATGTGAACACGACGTTTTGCGTTGAAGACAAGGCACCGTCAACATAGGTCTCGACAATGGTTCCGTTGTTGACGGGCAAATCCACTTCTAAATCGATTGATGAGTTTTCATTGATGCTGCCTATGCACCCGGGAAAAGGCATTATGAAGAGCATGAAGACGAGCAATAAGCCTCCGACCTTCCCCATGGTGGTTGCTAAATTTGGCCCCTTAAAAAGTTCTCATGTTCCAACCTAAATCCCTCAAGGACCAGATTCCTGTGGTTCTGGTGCTTGAGCCACCGAGGGATTGATGGGTGCGGTGATGCACGCATTTTCTATGCGGGCGGGCCTCAGTGCTGTTGTGTTCGCAACGTTGATGCTGTTGGCGGGGTGCACAACGCCGACGGTCCCTCTTTCAGATTCAATCACCGAAGAGGACCAACAATCCAGTGAGTCCTGCAATGGGTTAGCAGTTCTTTGCGAACGAACCTATGATGAGGTCACTTTTCCCGAAACTCATAATGCCTTTTCCACCCATGAAGATGGCATATACTACCCGGCTGCCAATCACCAAACAGGGTTGATGGCTCAGTGGAACGCAGGCATGAGGGCGTTCATGGTGGACACACACTACGAGACATTGGGCGATGAGCGCGTCGAAACAGTTCGCCTTTGTCACGGGGATGACGATCGAGGGTTCAGTCCGTGCTCGTATGGCAACGTCAATGCCGAGGCTTGGTTGAGTCAATTGAAGACACTTATGGATTCAGCACCGAGGGATGTTGTCACCCTACTTGTTGAAAATTATGTCCAAGCTGACCACCTTCAAGCCGTTTTTCAAGAGGCTGGATTGTATGACCAAGTCTTCCTGCACGATGTGAACACACCATGGCCAACCCTCATACAAATGATTGATGCTGGCACTCCATTGGTTGTGTTCTGGGAGCAAGGAGGCGATCCCTCACACCCTTGGATTCATGATTTCCTCACCCACAGTTGGACGACCAATTTTGCTGAAGAAAACACCGAAGACATGAACTGCGACCCACTCCGGGGAGATCCTGAACAGGAAGTGTTCCATATGAACAACTGGTTGCAGGGGCCATTAGGTCTCTCTGACCCTTCACGGGGTGATGAGGCAAACGATGTTGAATTCCTCATCGAACGGGCAACAGAATGCTGGATTCAACATGGAAAACGCCCGACCTTCATCGCCGTGGACTGGTGGGAGGATGGCGATGTGGTCGCTGCAGCGCTGGCGATCAATCAACTTGAATCTCCAGTTTAAGCCCAAAAACGACGGGTTCGGGCGTACTCAATCTCTGCGTTGTGAATCGCTTCCAGCAGACCTTCGAGGTTGTTGCGTTGGGTGCGCCTGAGCAACCGCTGTGCAGTCGCTTCACCAATACCGCGGCCCATGAGGCAAAGAATCGCTTCATAGCCTCGACTTTGAACGATATCGGCATTTTTCATCATCCTTCCCTGGTCCTTTTCATCCTCAGATGCAACCCATCCCTCGAGCATAGTTTGCATACCCTCCCTCGCACAGGCGAGCATCGTACCAGAACATTTTGTGCACTTCTTGATGCCTTCGATTTCATTGTAGCGTTCAACCCTGAACCGACGCGTATTTTTGCATTTCAGGCAGCACAAGACCGCCCGTTCATTGATCAGACGAGTTCGTAATTTTTCTCGAACAGCGGCGTTGTCCCAGTTTGGGAGCAATAGATCCCTGCTCGAGCGGTTGGAAACCCCCATTGGTCCAGTGGGGGACACTTCCAATTCAATCAATCCAGATTGAATAGCGTGCAACACATCCCTTGCCCCGAGCACGTCCATTCGTTCGTGGAACAATTTGTCGAGCACTTCTTCCATCACGACCGTGCCTCGATACTTGCGAAGCAGCGCCTGAAGGTTGATCTTTCTCGGATCGACGCCATGACGAAGAATACCGAACGTTTTGGCCACCTGGGCAAATCGCCATCGCACTTGCCTTGAATTTGGAAGCGTGACGCTCAGCAACCCCTGAAGAGCATCGGGGGGTGTATTTTTCAGCCAGCCTACGATGTGGTCTGCATGAATTTCACCCGTTTGCAGGCTGATACGAGTTGGTTCATTGACAAGCCGGCCCCATTTACCGGTCTTCGTCGAAGCCATCGCCATCAAAAAGTGACCAAGAGCCTCGTTAATACGAGACCCATGGCAGGAATTGATGACGATTGCATCCTTTCGCTCTTCAATCGTGATTTTTCGATCCGTTGCCAGCACACCGGTTGCTTCAATGTGATTGGTGATGGTTTCAGCGAGCAAGCCAAGCGCTTCATCATCGATTGGATAGTCTTTGAGGAATGATTCTCTACCGGCAAAAATCCCATTGACATCGAGCGCATCATGGTCAATGGTAGGCGGGTTCTCAAAGGCGCCGATGTCTTCTGCAACGAGCCCTCTTAGCCGACCAATGTCCCTCGCTATTGCCTTCGGCACCGGAGGTAATTCACCGACCCATTGCGGGGCGCTGGCTTGATCTGAAATTGGGGCAACCAGCAATTCTGACTGTTCGGGATCAGCATCGATGATCATCCATGTGCGGCCAGCCATGACAAATTGCCTTCGAGAACCGTCGTCATCTTCACCGCTGTCGTTGAGGGAAAGCACAAACGCCTCGTCTACATTTCCTAGCGTTCGTCGTGTCACCGCATCTCGGACCCTGTAGGATTGCTTGTCCGGAATCATCGAGAGGTGGTTGCTGACCCACTGACGGGTTCTTCCTGCGGTTGAGAACCAACCTTTTGCAAACAGCGCCGGTACAGGCACTTGAAGGCTCTTGAGGTCGTTGGAAATCTCTTCATCGGGCACGTTGTACCTCGGTCGTTCTTCTGGGAGGTTCAATTTCTTCGCAGCGGCTTCTTCTTGAGCTAATGCGTAGACCTTAGCAGGCCACCTGTACCATGGAATTTCCTTTGGATCGGGTGTATGGCGAAGGATCCAACTGTCAGCGAGGACTTTCAAGATCGCCTCGGTATCGTGCCGGTTCCAGCCTTCAAACTGACTCGCATTTCCAATGATTTCAGTTGCTGTATCAATCGGGACTGCGTTGTGGGAATGGGCCATGAGCACCAGTTGGTTGGCAACGACAGCCTTCGGACGTTGGCGCCATTCCACCGGCTCAATTTCTCCGAACATAGCGCGTCGCGCCACCACCGCGCCTTCTGCGATCTCATCAGCATCCCACGCCAAGAGATACCCTCGTCCAACCCCGCCTAAACGGTGGTCGGCTCGACCTACACGTTGCAGCATTCGATCGACAGAACGTGGGCTCTTGATTTGGACAATGCGTCGGATTTTCCCAACGTCAATACCCAACTCCAAGCTGGATGTGCACACCAATCCGGCGAGATCTCCAGCCCGTAACCGATCTTCCATATCTTGTCGAGTCTCTGCAGCGAGTGAGCCATGATGGACCCCAATTTGCACGTCAGGGGCCATAGTTTGGAGTCGATTGGCAATTGTCTCAGCATCGTTCCTGCTGTTGACGAACACCAAACACGGAGGTTCTGCTCGCAGCACTTCGATGAGCCGGCGAAAACTGGCATGAACCCTAGGCGTCACGCCCAATTCAATACCCCCGACTTCATCTTCAGCAAGTGGTTGAGCGCATTCGACACTCAGGTCTGTGCTTCGTTCGCCCATAGCGATGATTGCTTCGCCTCGGTGAGGTGAAAGCCACTGGGCAACTTGATCTGGATTACCTACGGTTGCAGAGAGGCCAATCCGCTGCACCTTTCGGCCAGAGAGGGCCTCTAATCGAGCAAGTCCAAGCGACAATTGCCACCCTCGTTCACTGGCGGCAAGATCGTGTACTTCGTCGACAATCACGGCGCGTACACTCTTCAGTAATTTTCTCAAATTCTTTCCCGTGAACATCAATTGGAATGTTTCTGGCGTGGTGACAAGCAGGTGCGGTGGTTTCCTCGTTTGACGCGTTCGTTCACTTTGAGTGGTGTCGCCGTGGCGAAGTCCTATTTTCAGTCCGACCGCAGTCGCAATTTCTTCCAATCGCCGGTCAACATCCCGATTCAAGGCCCTCAAGGGCGTGATGTAGAGGATTGCCAGCGGGTCCCAATTTTCACTTAGGCACCGATGCAGAACGGGCAGAACGGCAGTGAGCGTTTTTCCCGAACCGGTCGGAGCGATGATGATTCGATCTTCCCCAGCGCACAGTTGGGGCAGGGCAGCGGTCTGAACCGGGGTTGGTTGCCATCCCTTTTCTTCAAGCGATTGAGCAAGCCTTTCATCGAGGATGGAAAAAACGCCAGACATACTCTCCCCACCCTCCTTGAGTAAGCCTCATGCCAACCTCTTTTGAGGATTTGCAGTGACGCAGGATTTCAAAACTACCCTAAACGAGTGCTTTGACATCAATCGTCATCGTAGTCATCATCTTCTTCTTCATCTTCTTCATCTTCCCAGTCTTCTTCCTCATCAAAGAGGCCTTCACTGTGGTCGATGCTGGTGCGCGAAGCAATGCTTGCTACACCAATCAAAACGATGATTGAGGTGATAATGAAAATCCATGCAAGTGGGTTTTCCCTTGGTGAATCAAACCATCCGAGGTACTTGGGGTAGGCGAGTTCAACGGAATGCTCTGCGCTGTTGTCATCGTCGTTCACTTCGACAATGAGGTTGTCACGATCGACAACGACTCGCAATCGGTCGACTTCTTCAGCACTCCAAGTGGTTGTCACTGGAATGATTTCACCCGAGGCAATCCCCGTGATGGTTACCTCGTCGAATGGTTTGTCGGCGTCACCGGCATAGAAACTGACTTTGAACGATGAGTTTGTCGTACCGCCAGTGTTGACCACTTCTGCATTGACATCGATGGTCGAACCGGGTGAAACGTGATCGTCAGACAAGTCAATGGAGCGAACCCGGAGTTCAGGTCCAACGGCTCCAAGACGGATCCATTGGCGCTCGAAGTCAGTGTCGTCGACAGCAAGTTCGGGGACAGGACTCGCTTCGGAATTTGAAACGACAGGGAATTGGTTTCCTGCTGCGTCGTAACCACTGACATAGAATCCAACGAAGTCACCAACCTGGGGCGTAATTCTGCCACCATCGGTAAGATCGACGGCTCCAGTCCAGATGACATTCTGCCCTTCCTGTTGCATGCCAAGCAATGTTGAGCCTGCACCGATGGTCACGGTTCGTGTTGCGTCGCGCATCACCCAGTGGACCATTTGGCGTGAACCCGTCAAATCTGCGTCTTCAGTTCCGTGGAATTCAACAGGAACGAATGTGAGGTCGTTGTTTGCTGAGATATCGATGACATTCAGTGGGCTTGTACGCTTCACGACCCGTGGGGCCGCATCGTCAACAATCACTTGGAGTGTGGTGGAAACCAAGGTTCCAGTCATGTCTTCACCTCGACCGGGAATGTTCGTGATCGAAATCAAACACGTTCTGGTCGGTGAAGATTGGAGGGTGCTTGCAGCAGAAAGAGGGACTTCGACGGCGTAGTGCCCTTCTTCGGTCAGCGAACCGTCGCTCCACATCTTTTCACCATCGAAGACTTCGACAAGGATTCCAACGTCACGTGGAGCAGGTACGCTGCTTCCTTCATAGACGACGGTGCCTGTGAATGCGAGTCGGTCATCCTTGCGAACTCTGCTGCCATCCGCAACCTGCCCAGTTCGAGGTTCACTGATGTCTTCAACGAGGTAATCACTGGGTGCCAACATCAGATCGTTCTCTACACGGAACGTGTGTTCGAGCAGCAGAATACGATCTTCGTACGGGGAGCCACGCTCCTTGTAAATCAACGCAACATCGCCCATTTCTTCATCAGGCCAGTTCCATCCGATTTCGAAGTGGAACGCCAATTGAATCCATGGCAGTCCAGATTCGTTGGTGGTTTCATGCATGCTGCTGGTTGAAAGAAGGGTGATGAATTCACTCTCAGACCAGAAGGTGTCGTTCATACCAGAATAGGAGATTCGTTGAGCGTCACGCAAGGGGTTTGGTCCTTCAAAGTCGAACACGAGGGAAATGTGTTCGAAATCGATTGCGGTGTTTGCGTCGATGAACCCGAGGGTAATGACTTGCTCCATACCAGCGAAAATTGGAGCGTTGTCTTCATGGCCAACCCATTCCAAACCTGTGTAAACAGCGCTGGAGTCCTTACGAGTCCGGAAAGTTGCATCATCATGTTCAAACCCAGATTCGGATTCAAAGGTGAATATTTCGTCATCGTCGCCAACCACTGAATAGAACAGTGAGTTTCCTGCCTGATCTCCGCCCTGCCAGTAGTAGGACACCCGTCCCATGTTGGGGTTGCGCGAATGGTCAATGGTGGTGATGAACCACTTGTTTTTCGCTTCGGTCATGTTGGAGACGCTCTTCATTGCGTATTCTTGAGGATCTGCTTCTCCGTTCCGATTGCTGTCGTGGTCTGCTTCAACCCAATACATGAGGTCGAGGCTCATTGGGTGGCCAACATCGTCGTTGACCAAGACTTTCACTTCTTGTTGATTGCTTGCAGCTTCGTAAGCGTCATCGATTGGAGCGAAATTCATTCTTTCCGGTGCGGTAGCGTCGACCTTGTAGGTTCGTTGCCAGTCGCTGTTCGAGGCCAGCACATGAGTTGCATCGCGCTCGTTGTAAGTTTGAACCTCATAGGTCAGACCGTCTGGAACATCAATTTCAGGCAAGTCAATGCCGATGAAGAACGTACCATTGTTGTTGGTGGTGTCGCGAGCGGTGCTCTCAACCCATCCATTGCGGGAAATTCGAACATCGAAAGCGCTGTCCTTGGGTGCGTCTTCTGTGTTGTAGAACCACATTGCACCTTGGAAGTACAAGGTTTCGCCCGCAGCAACCCATGAATTGTCGGGCACATCATCCATCGTAAGCGGGCCCTCGTTGTCGCGGACCTTGAGCCAACCAAGGCCGAAACTGCGGTTGACTTCCATCGTCTCATCGCTGAGCAAATCAAGTGGAGCATAGCCCGCAGACCCACTGTTGTCCAGACAACCGGTCTTGAAGCGGACGTTGCTTTGATCTGGGAATTCAGAAGTCACATGGAAAATCCAATGAATTTCTAGAATACCGTTGTTTTCAGCCGACCATGAACTGGCATCCATTTCGATGTAATCTTCTGGATCGTTCGGATCGGGGAAGACATCACCATTTTGCCAGGTCATCGTTGGATTCTTTGCAATTGAATTGGTTTGCAGGGTGAGCGTTGCTTCACTCATGCTTGATGCGTCTTCACCTATGATGTGGCGTGTAACCACTTCGTAGGGTTGCAAACGCTCGTGAAGCACTTCACCGACTGGGATTTGAATGTCGAGGTTGATGGTGTTCACAGTGTAGGTGATCGAGAACGACTGCAATTCGAGAATACCAGAAGAAGCCGCAACAACTCCAATCGACAAGTTTGCGATACCGGCCCCAGTATCTGGGATTCGGTCGTTGAGGCACTTGAGGAGGTTGTTGACTCCGGCGGAAGCGGTGACGTGTGTGACCGTGATAGGGCCCATCAATGCGCCATCGCTCGAGGACATCTTCCAACAGGTTGGTGTGGTCCATTCATACGGCTTGTCTTCGTTGAGAAGCCCTCCGATTTCAATGCCCGACTCCTTTGGCGCATCAGCGTGCTGTGCTACGATGAGGTTCGAAATCGAGGGTGTATTCTGACTGTTGGAAGTGGACAATTCGATCCTCAAGCACATGTAATATCCTGTTGGGCTCATCGTCTTGGTTTGGCCAGATTGGGCCGTTGTCCAAGTTTGCACTCCAGAACTTCCAGATGTGCATGTCGACGATGATGCATAGCCATAATTGACCCGTATCGAAGTCCCAGATGGAGTTGTGGCGTTCCATGTAAGGGTCGCGGCGACAATTGTAGCCGTTCCACTGCCGACGTATTGGTTCACATACATGTAAGCGGAATTGACGTAGGATGTGGTGTATTGTATGCCGATTCCATCAAGGATTGGTGTCGCCGTGGTCGTACCGTTGAGGGTCGCTCGCCATAGCAGGCTGTTGCTCGGGCTTGAGAAAAGCACCGTTTGCCCGGCGTTAACGTTGCGCCACGTTGTCCCTCCATCGTTTGATAGATCAACGCTGATGCTTGTACCAGTTGGCATGTGTCCAATGATGCCGGTGACTTGGAATTCAGAGATCGGTTTTGAAATTGAGATGGCAGTGCCCAGGATGAGGTTCGAAGTGGACGTCGGTGTCCGTGCATCAAACAACGCACCGTCTCCGTGGCTGTACACCTTATGTCTGGAGGATGAGGGGCAGTAGGCTGTGCTGTAATAAGAGCATGAAAAACTTAGTTTTCCATCATCTGCTTCCACAAGCCCGTAGTGCCCTCCTTCAGTGACGGGTTTTACGCCCATGTGTTCAATGAAATTGCCGTTAAATCTGAGGTAGTGGTGGTAGCTATCGTAATTGTAACCAACCCCGCTTTTGTAAGACATATCGTATTCGTTGTACACAATCGTTGGGTAATTCACCACAAGTCCAGCACCATACTGTGTCGGTATGGTGGATGTGCTGCCGAGCGTCCAAGTTCCGTTGACCCTGGTTGGAGAACTCTTGTCGACTTCGTTCAAGTAATGCGCTTGGGCAGAATAACTGTAGGTTGAGACCCACATCTTTCCTGTGGACTCGTCGATGTCAACACCTGTGACGTAATTTGGGCTGAACGACCAAGATTGTTCACACTTCCATTGCATGGAGGTCGGATTGACGGACCATTTGGTGAGGTAGTAATAGGTGCCGTGTGCCGTGTACACATTGTTTCCATCGACCACAGCGTCGGACATTCTGTAGTAATTGCTTGATGAACAACCGTTCGTGTTGAAGCCCGCTGTGCCAATGTAGGCGCCAGTGGTTGAGTTGATTCGCAAAATGGTTGGCAATGAAGTCAAGTATTGGTTTGTGTATCGCATGACGTGGTATTCGTCCTCGATCAACACGACGACGCCGATGTGATTCCAGCTCGCTGTTGTGCTGACGCTCAATTGCGGGAACACTTTGGTGAGGCCCGTGTAGCCTTGGTCTCCATTGGCGATGAATTGGCCAGTGGTGTTTTGAACGGCTGAGGCTTTTGATTGAACCTGCTGAGTTCGGCCAAAATCAACATCGCCAGAGGTAGGATTGCCCTTCAACTGGAGTTGCTGAGCATCGACATTGACATTTTGACGGGATCCAGAGGTGAATGGAGAAGGAGGTGAGCCTGCCCATGAACCATCGCCTGCACCGCCAAAGTGAGCATTGGTTGTGAAATTCGTGTAACTCGTTCTGCTCGCATCGCCGCGCAGTTTGAATTCTGCCGAGGTCACCTCGGCTCCGTATGGAATTGAAAGTTCGCCAGCCGTGCCGTTTCCACTGCCCGCAAATGTGTGGGTGTAGGAGGTGGTGCCGTTTTGAAACTGAGTCTCAGTGGTCGCTCCAGCAGCGATCGGTGCCATCAGGGAAGTAAGGAAAATAAGGGTAAGAAAAATTGCTTTTCGCATGAAAATCACCGTATGTCCCTCAATGGGCCTTCGGCCCACCTCGGCCAAAGCATTTCAACTTCACCCCGGCCCGTCACATTCGGTTCAAGGGCTTGGGACCCGTATTCATTCAGATCGGGAGCCCTGAGGATATATTCTATTTGTGGTGCATTGATTTGACATCCCACCAAGCCCATAGCAAAGGAAGCCTCAAGAAGTTGTTCGGATTCTTTCCCAACGGGGCGAAGCATGATTTTTGGTATATTTTCAAATTGGTGGGCCAACCAACATGGCAAACAACTCGGATACACGGCAGCAGCAGCAGGTGCACTTGGGATCTTGTTCCTCATGTGTGCTGCTCACCTTCTCTTCCTTCAAGACGTCAAAAGTTTCACGGACATGACTGGACTTGCCATTGGCCTTGGAGCCGTTTCAGGAGTGCTTTTGTTGCTCGTGTTGCCAGAGTTTCTCAATCTTCGAGGCCATGCCTTGCTTTTGGAAGAACTCAAGAGCCTCGAATCGACTTCAGAACTACGTCGAAGGAAATACGAAGGGAACGAATCCGCTGATGCACTAGGTGCAGGTCACGATGCTGCATGGACGGCATTCCTTGAAAGCAAGGGACTCCGACGGTGAGGCAGAGGGGAGTCTGGTTGACGCAACACAAGCCGCACGACCCCCTGCACTCACTCGCTCGAGAAATGGTGCTTGCCGCCGGAATGATCGGTATTTTGGTGCTCGGTCTGTACGCCCATACCGGCTCGATGCCACCGCTCGTGGTGGTTGAGTCCTCCTCGATGATTCATGAAGAAAA
>DAFX01000035.1:3836-18677 GCA_002495535.1 Euryarchaeota archaeon UBA433 | reverse complement strand
ATCACCTTTGCTGAAGCATCCAATCCATCCCATCCAAATTTTGGTTATGAGTCGCACGGCATGGAAGGCGATGTGATCATTTACGACAAAAACGGAGAGGGTGGGACGCCTATCATCCATCGCGCCATCCTCGAAGTTGTAGCTGCCACGACCCAATCACCAGACAGAACCGTTGCAGACGATTCCCCATCGAACGAACATTGCCCGGACGGTGGAAGCTATGATGACGCCCATTTCGACGAAGATGGTGAAATGGGGTCTTGCGTGATGACGTGGACCGTCCCTGGAACGAAAGTGGTCAATGCCTCAAGCATCAGCATTGCGTTTGACGGCGTGGATGCGGGGTATTACGATTGCAAAAGAATGGCACACGCGAACGTCGAGCCCCACCTCGTTATTTGGAATTGGACACCCTCTCAAGCAGGGATGTTAACCCTCGGCGATAACAACCATTGCTCAGTCGACCAGGGCTCAAGCGCCGTCAATGGCTCTGTGGGGGTGCACAGCGCTTCGGGCGTCGTCCGCCCTGTTCGGGACACATGGTTGATCGGTGTAGCTGGTGGTGAATTGCCGTGGCTTGGAACGGTCAAACTCGCCCTCAACAATGATCCGGCCTCGCCAGGTACAGTTTACGTGCCAAATTCCTCCTACCTCGCTTTGTTTGCTGTCGTTGCAGGGGTGTTGCTCGCCCCTTCAATCTTAGAACCACTCCTCAAGAAGATGATTTCTGGTGCTCCGGAGATCAAGTTGGCTGAAGATGAGATGGAAGAAGAATAGTCAAGCGCTCAACGCTTCATCTAGGCCCAATTCACCACGCGCTACCGCCAAGGCTAATTCAGCCGAAATGGTCTTTCGACCGTTGCTCATTTTACGGCTCTGGCGCTGAATTTCTCTGAGTTCTCCCTCGCTTGGAGCGATGTCTCGTTGCTCCCAAACCCTCTCGCCCCTGATCATCGCGATACGAACTGCAGAAATGACATGATTATGCCGCAGCAACCCTTTGGAGGTTTTCGACTCATTCACTTGCTCGATGTGCAAGTTTGCAGCAATGCATTCGTTGATGATTTGATCTCGAAGCAAAGGTGCTCCGTCACCAATGCGGATTTTGGTGGATTTGTGTTCAGCCACTTTGGTGACGCTAGCGATATGGTCGACAACGCGGTCCAGTGATTCCAATTGTGCCATGCCCATGACAACGCCATCCCCCATCCAGGCAATGCCCGGTCGGGGACCCGGATCGATACCGAAGATCAGTTCGTGAATGTGATGAACGCCTCGCACGTGAAGCAGCGCCCTTTCAATCGAGCCCTCGATTCCTTCCAAAGACACCGCTACTGGCCACCCTTCATGCTCGCGGCCGACCACCTCTAATTCGGATGAAAACCACACCGTTTCTGCATGCCCAAGGGGCGCATCGTGGTCAAGCAGGTCAAATTTGAGTTTCCTTCGCTTGAGGGCCTGCATCAAGCGGAACGCCAAGCGGAAATCCATGGTTCGAATCGCCAGCCTCGTCACGTCATTGGAACAACAGGGGGGGTTCAAGGAAGTTTGTACACTTCGCTCAAATCTTTACCCGCTGAATTTTGCTTCTAAGTCGTGTTTTTAGCCGAAGTCATCAAGAACGATTGACATTGATGGGCGGTTGTGTCCAGCCAGTATGAACGGGAATTACGCCAGGTGCTTGCTGGCGTCCCAAAAGGGGTGGAAGGGGTGATTCGGTCGTGTTCACCAGTGGAAAAAGAGCGCATGCGTTTGGTGCTTGATCGTCCTTTTTTGGTCGTTCGAGCCGCAGGATCAGGTATGGAAGGCACGGGTGATTTACTTGCCCTACGTGGTGATTTATGCTTCCCAATTGAAGTCAAAAGCACCAAGGCGGACAAACTGTACCTCTCTGGTCGGACAAAAGATCAGTATGATGCAATGGTCAATGAAGGTGAACGCTGTCATTTGATGCCGCTTTACGCCCATCGTTTGAAAGGCGTACGAGGGGATTCATGGCGCGTGTTTCGCGTTGAAACTTCAAATTTGACTGGCCGATTGCGGCAGCTTGAGAAGTGGATCCCTCCGTTTCCGAAAACGCGTAATGGCTCAAATTATTTGCATTGGGAGTCCGGGATGCCGCTCAATCAATTCGTTGCTTTGCTCTGTTCTACAGCAGGCTCTGAAGCCGCAACACTTGCTGGATTGACTGCACGGGCCTCAGCATCGCCACCAAGCGATTTGCCCGATACCTCTTCTGACGCACCTCAGCCCAAGCCGCTCGGTGCAGTTTTGCGCGGGCGAACACAAACTAACGTGCTGGCAGAATTAGCCAGGCGGCGATCTTGATGTGTTCACAAGTAAGGCACGGCAATGATGAAGATTAACATCATCAACAAAGCGAGCGAAGAAAAGTTCGATGCTTTACTCGAAATGTGATCGATCCACATCGGGTGAATGTCCCACAGTTTTGTTTTCTTCCCGAGCTTTTTGACAGACGAAAGAGTGCCGTGGAGGGTGTCCTTGAACAGATGACCACCGTCAAATGGCACCATTGGAATCAAATTGGTGAATCCAAGTAGGATGTTGACCCACATCAACCAGAAGAAGAAATTGACCATGAACAACACCCCGTTGGTACCAAGAACAGCGCCCAAACCGTCATCGGCAGCGGTCAGCATTGCTTCTTCCATAGGGTACATCGAAACACCTTGCAACTGGAAGGGAACGATCATGATGGTCAAAATGTGGAAAGGAGCATAGACGCTTTTGACGAGCGTTCCACCTTCAAAACGTGGTGAAAATGGTCCGGCTAATCGGTCGATACCTTGTGTTCCTTCACCTAACCCCTCAACCCCCAAAAACGGGTCTTCGGGCGCGATTTCAGCCGCTTCGATTGTTTCTTTACTCCATCCTAGGTCCTGATAGTACTGGTATTTGTCGCCCAGCACCACTGTGAGAGTTTCTTGCTCTCCATTTTCATGCAGCACATCCATCAATACAGTGTCATTTGCTTTGTAGGCGTTCAGTTCGTCCCTAAAGCCATCAAGTCCAATGACTTCAGTTCCATTGATTGTGAGGATCAAATCCCAAGGTTCCATTCCGGCTTCTTCTGCCCCCCCATCGACAACGAGGGCTCGCACGTGTGGGTGTGGCGTGGTCGAGACGAGTTGTCCGGCTAAACCACCGAGCATCAATAAGCAGACAAAAGCGGCAAACAAGTTGGTCGCAGGACCTGCAGCAAACATCCGCATACGTTCTCTGCGTGGTGCGCGATGCAATTCTTCGTACTGAGGTTCTGCGAACGCTCCTAACGGCAACGGCCCAAGTTGAAGCAGGCCGAACGCTCGAATTCGCATACCGTGGGCCCGAGCGAGCAAACCATGGCCAAATTCGTGAATGACTAAGGCGACAATGAACGCCATTGCCCCCCAGCCGAGCGGGATCATTGGGTTGAGTCCTGGAATTGCTACGAGTTCACTCGCAGACGGAGGTGGCGTGGTCGGCGGAGAAAGCAGGGCTCCAATGAAGGCCAAACCCATCAATAAACCGACAAGCAGCATTGAACCAACACAAATCCACAGAGCGACCTCGCCATAGATCCTCCAAAATTTTCGGGGCTTGGCGACCTTTTCGAGGGCTTTCAAGCCGTATGTTCCTCGAACCATGAGGACAAAGCCGAACACGCGACTGGCGTTCCAGCGGTCCAGTGTGCCGTTTCGCTCCCATGCTCGTAAGAGAATATACCAGAGCAGCACCAAAAGGAGCACAAGTTTCCAATCGGCCTGAACCGACCCCCATGCTCCATCCATGAGTCGGCCAACAAGTCTTCTGCCTTCAACCTTAACCGAATTGTCTTGGTGGGTGATGAACAAAGTTGAATACGGTTCGATTCAACCAAGTGCCATGTTGTCCCACAAGATGGCCCTCGAAGCGTGGTGTGAGGAGACGTGGGGCCAAGTGCCAATGGCCCTCTCGGAATGGGACTCCCACGACGACGTGCTCCAGGTGTTTATCAAACTCAATCGAGGGGTTTTGGTCGCTGATTTCACTCACGAAGTTGACGGTAGATTGCACTGTAAGGCGCACCTCCATATCCCGCAAGACCGTTGGAGCCCGGGCTCAATTCAAGCCCATCGAACTCCAGATGGAAGGGTCCGCTTTCGTCATCGCTCATCGGAGATTATCCTCTCAGCACGCCTTCGGGCTCCAGAGTGGGGCCAAGCCCTGCTTGAAGAATGGCTGATGAATCAACGGGGCGAGGCTCTCAAGCCAAAAGATCGCAATCAACGACTAAGCAGCATCAATCGCAGCAAATTAAGCATTGAACGGAATTTGAATCAAGCGAGACTCACGCACGCGCAATCTGAACTTGAATTGGCGACTGAACGATTGAATTCAGCAGAACGTGGCCTCAATTCTTCTCGAAGATCGATTGAAGAGGAATGATCAGCTCAACCTGACTTTGTAACGATCCCTTCCACTGGCATAAAGCGTGATGCTTCCTGTCGAGGACACGCAAATAGCAAGCCCTTCAGTCAATTGGGATATGGCCCTCGCAGCAAGGTGCCGGCCACCTTCGCCAGCTTTTGTTGTCACGCCCGCTGGCACCTGAATGTATCGCCCAGCATCGCTCGCAACACCCTCTTTGTTGAATAAAATGGCCCCGTCTAGCCAAGCGAATTCCGCAAGCGTTTCGTGATTCGCTTCGTCAAGAATGGTTCGTTTTTCGGGAGGATGGCCTTTGAATGGATTTAGCACCAGGGCTGTTGAATGCTTTCGTAATGAGGGCAGGGCGCCAATTGCAAACAACGCCCCGACCGCATGGCCCTCCCTTCCTCTTCCACCGAGATGCCGGGCGAGTTTCATCAATTGAGTCAAAACCTCCAAGTCAATATTGAATTCCTGAGCAAGGTTGGCAAAACGGTTGGTGTTGAGCATCGTGGTGTCGATCACCATCACGCCATCAATCGGTTCAGCCAGCACGACGAGCAAACGTTCACCCCTTGACAGACGCCCCTCGCCAATTGCTTGGAGCACCAAATCATGCATTTGGTTGAGCACGCCAAGCCCCTGTGCGGTCAGGCTCTCCTCGAGCAGGGTGCATTCGATGCCAGCTTCCTCAAGGTGTTCTGCAACTCTGTTTTGACTGGTGAGCACGGTCAAAGGCATTTCTTTTGGCAGCACATCGGCCACAAGCCTCACCTTACGTGCGTTGCTGGCCATCATCAAAACAGCATTGAACGGTTTCCGGTCAGCGGCGAGGGTACTGCTGACCATGGCCGCGAGGTCAACCATGGTTTCACATCACGCAGTGGTTGTATCGATGCCGGGCAGTTGGTCTTCCGTTTCGCGGTAGACCGTTCGCATGTTTGAAATAAAGTTCCGTTCTTTGACAACGATTGTGTATTGGCTGAAGCCAGGGTCCTCTTCCCCATCGAGCAAACCAAGGATAATTTCGAGGGTCAGCCGTGCGCCTTCACGGTGAGGGTAAGCGAAGATCCCCATGGAAATTGGGGGCGAAACAATGGAATCGACATCCATCTCTGCAAGCGTAGCAAACAGGTTTGCATAGGTTTCTGGAAGCAATGTTCGGCGGGCTTCATCTTGATTTGGTCGGCGGCAATCAGGGCCAACAACGTGAATGATATGCTTGAAATTCGTTGCTAGCTGGTAAGGTTCGGTGACCACATTCTTGGTGACAGCGCATGGAGGGGCGTTGATTTTCCGCATATCGAGGCAAATGTTACGGGTGACATCGGTCAACTCTTGCCCTGCTTTCTTGTGAATGAGGGCATCGAGACCTTCTCTGCCAGAGAGCCTGTTGTTCGCTGGGGTGATGAGAACATCACCGCTGTGATTCCACACATCTCCACCGACAACTCGTAGCACGCCCCACTTGCATGTTCGCGCCATGTAAAGTTCTGCCATCATGCCAAGCAAGAGAGGCCACCTTACTTATCAAGTTCGCAAACCAATGATGAAAACGCCTGAAATCACGGTTTTTTTAAAATTCAAAACGAGCGAGATTACCCATTTGCCGCTTCTATTGCATGGACTTCTTAGCGGTACTGCTAAACCATACATCCATCAGCCAACTTCGATGATGAAGACGAAGTTCACTGCGTTTTCATTTGTTCTTCTGCTGTTGTTATCACCAGTCATCTCTCTGATTCCAACCCCAGGGCCCACCGCGCAGAACAGCTCGCATCCCCTTGAGCGTCATCTCGAGGAGGCTTTTGTAGGATTTAGCACAGAATCCAACCAATCAGTTTGGAATCAATCCCCCTGGTCTGCAATTGCTATGCCTCAAGGTTTTGACTTCTTGTCGGTGTACGATTACAGCGATGTTGGGGTGTTGATCAACAACAATTCAGAAGCAAGCAGGACCATTGGATGGGCTTTCATCACCGCCCGCAACATCAGCATGGAGCGCGTTTTCGTGTTCAATAACAGCAGTGCTCCAACGAAGGAAACTATCAATCGAGATCAGTTCAATACCTATTTTGCAGAACCCTTCCTCGAAATGATCCAAAACCGCTCTAACGCCTCGAGCATCAATTACTTGGTGACAACCAAAGGAATGCCTTTGCGTATCAATGGTGGCAACGACAAAGCAAGCTTTGACCAGGAATTAGCGCTGGTTGGCGGGCAGTACAACAGCAGTGTCGGTGCAGATTATTGGGTTGACCACGACTATGGTCCACTTGCCGGGAAAAGTATGGAGGCGTTCAGCCGCGAGACATACGGATTTTTCCTTATCACCCGTTTGACTGGCTACACGGTCGAAACTGCACTCGGATTGATCGAGAAAGCGAACAACAGTTTAGGCTCACGTGGTGTTTTCGCCTTGGACCTGGCCACAAATCGAAACGGTTCTGGTTACAAGTTCTGGAACGATGATTTATACACGGCAAACACCACATTAAACGCAACGCTTGGTCTTCCAACGCACTTTGATGAAACTTCAGAGTTTCTCACCAACATCAGCAACGTGATGGGCTACGCGTCGTGGGGTTCGAACGACGGGGGTTGGGCGAGTAATTCATTGCCCAACGGAGGCTTTGACACTGCCAGCAGTTCCACTTCAAGCGGCTCCAAATTTTGGGAAGCCACCCTCCCGACACTCTCTTCAGGGGATTCTTTCAATTGGACCCTGCAATCTTCCGTGAAAGACGGTGGTTCTTCTGCTATGGAAGCTGCAGTGGCAGCAGAGTGCATGCCCGAGGCAGCGGATGGTTCACCCGGGATTTTCGCAGAATTCTTTGACAATGATGGAGTCAGTTTCAACACCGGCTCAATGCCTTCACTCATCGACCGCGTCCCCGATCACATCAGAATCGAGACAGAACTGGATTACACCTCACGCTACAACGCCTACCCCGGTCTTGACAATCGTTTCAAAAACGATTGGGGGGCTCGATTCAGTGGCCTTATCGATGTGCCGGAAACCGGCAATTGGACCTTTTATCTGACCAGCGACGACGGTTCTGAATTTTGGCTCAACGATGCCAGCCTCGTGACCAATTATGGCAGCCACGGGATGCGGGAACAGTCCAACAGCATCATTCTCGATGAAGGGCTGCATGATTTCAGGATTGAGTTCTTCCAAGGAGGAGGGCCTCACGGATTGACCCTGCAATGGGAAGGGCCAAATCAAACAAAAGCACCCATTCCCTCCACGTCGTACCAACTTGCTGGAGATTACATTCCATCTTCCAACGACCTACAACATCATTGGTCTTTTGAGGACGGTTCAGGATCATCAGCAAACGATTCAGCATCGGGAGATCACTTCACGCTTTACAACATGAATGCGAGCAATTGGAACGCATGCGTTGATGGCGGCTGCTTGTGGTACGATGGAGTGGACGATTACCTTGAGGTCGATGTTCAAGATTGGAATGGCACCTTCACCATCAGCCAGTGGGTTTGGGCGAACGCATCGAACCTCTCGAATTACGCTTCTGTTTTTGCAGCGGGAGCGCAAGCAGGCTCAAACGCTTCTTTCCAACATGCGGTATTCAACGGTGAGTGGCGCCTTCACAACAACCAAACTCACACCTTCGGGGCCATCAGGGCACAAAATTGGACTCATTTAGTCACCGTGTTTGAAAACGGTGTGGCCGAACAATACCTCGATGGAGTGCTTGTACGCACCACGGCCTTCCCATCTGGAAGCGTTGACACCATCGAATCCTACAGGCTTGGTGTGAACCGAGCAGGGAGCACGTATTTCGAAGGGAAAATCGATGAGGTTATGATTTGGGACACGGCGTTGAGCGATGGTGAAATCACCAGCCTGAACCGAGACATCTACCTGGATTGTGCTGCATATTCAGGAAACGGACAAGCAGTGGCAAGTCTTCAGCAAACGTTTGCTATCGATCAAGAGTTGGAAAGCCATTCGTGGTTAGCGTCTGGGAAGGGCATGAGGACAGGTGACGTGTTTGGCTCTTTTGAGATGGTCATCGAAGGTCTTGATTCGAATGGAACGGTAGTTTCAACCAACACCTCTTCGGATAGTTCTGAATTTGGAACCAGTTGGTCTTCGCTCACCATGCGGTTTGAACCACATTCAGACGCGATTGAATTGAGGATCACAATCCCTCTTGACCTGGTCGCCACTTCAACGGACGGTTCGGTGTACCTTGACAGTTTCAATGTCTATCCGATCCGCCCGAATCATGAATGGGTCAACGGCTCAATTGCAGAGACGGCAGTTTCTACGGGCGGGCGTTCCTTCACAACAGGTACCACCTATGGTCAATCGCTTGTAGCCGACCTTTTGGAAGATGGCGCCTCTGGAGTGAAGGGCTACGTGTATGAACCATACTTGACTGCAGTGGGGCTCTCGAGCGTCCTGTTGAGTTCCTATGCTGGTGGGTACAACCTTGCAGAGGCCCATGCTGCTGCAAATCTACAATCTGGGTGGATGGGGGTGACCGTAGGCGATCCTAAGATGGCTCCCTATGCCGATCAATTCCACGACATCAATATTATCGATGTTCGTGTTCCAAACAACGCCTCCTATGGTGTGCCGACCACCGTACAATTGGCCATCGAGAACCGAGGTATGGCTGAAGCCAACGGTTCGCTGCTGATTCAGGATATTCAGGGTAACATTGTGTTGTTCAGAGGGGACCTTTCCCTCCCTGCAGGTGATGTGACCGGTTCTCGAACCTTGCTCAATGTGACCATCACGCCTCAAAAAGTCGGCTGGATGGATCTGCGTGTTCGCTATGACAGTTCATCAAATGCAAGTGAACGCATCATGACCAACAACCTCGATACCCTTCGTTTGTGGGTCAATGCTCCGCCCACCATCGATGCCGTCTACTGTGACGCTACAACATACGCACGAGGTGACAGTTTCATTTGCACCGTGGAGGCAACTGACGACATCGAGGTACTTTCAGTCAAGATTGCATGGGCAGTGGTTACGGATGCAGAAAATTTGACTTCAGTACCCTGGATTGAGCAGAACCTCGGCCCACTTGACAGCACCAAATGGCAAACTTCGATTATACTTCCAACAAACCTAACGCTCGGTACGCTGGTTATCGGCGCCTACGCAACTGATGCCAGTCAGCAAACTACACACCTTCTCTCTGATGATGTGGCTGAAATTGTCGATGCACAAGCTCAATGGTTCGGGCCGTCAATCGAAGGGGTTGACGCTCAAGCATGGTCGGGAGCTACGCCCCTGCCCTATGCACCAAACGGAGGGTTCGTTCGCGGCCAGGTGACGCCGATCAAGGCATGTGTGCTTGACGCAGATCACGATTCCTCGTCGGAGAACGCGACCATCCTTTCATCGAAGGGCACGGTTGGTGCCGTATCACATCAACAACAACTCGACGCCAATCATCATTGTTACTTGAGCACAATTTACCTCGAAGTCGGTGCGTCGTTGGAGAAGGTCTCGTTTGAGGTGCGCTCGCCTTCGGGCCAACTCTTGAGTTCGCGCCTTATTGGAGTGAGGGACCTTGCACCAGAGGCCCAAATTGACCTCGTTGATGCAAACGCCTCACCCCTCGACCGTGTCCGTGGAGGGGGCAATGAATACCTGCGAGTGACCTTCACCGACTTGGACGATCCTTTGTCTTCTGTGACCGGTGACCTTTCGATTGAGTGGCCCGGGGCAGCAGCAGCAATCCTTCCTTTAGATGTCCCCGACATTCAGAATGCATTGATGGTTGAATTGCCTGCACTCGATCAGCCCCTCGAATCTGGTGAACTTATCGTTTCAGTGGACGCAACAGGCCGTCACGGTGCAACCATGGAAATTGAAGAACGCTTCACGTTTTTACTTTCACCTCCGCTGGTGCTCGATTCAAAAATATGCAGCGATAAAGGGGCAGTCGAATCGCTGAGGTTTGGTGAGACATTGACTCTCTATGCGGTGATTGAAAGTGAACGACCGCTTGAGACCGTGCAAGCCACAATGTCACAGTTGGGGTGGGCTGTTGCCGCTCCAGCATTGACTGGTGATGCTGCACCAGCGCTTCCACCCACTTGCCTTCTGAACGAAACCACTCAGGATGAACTTCACCGCAGTTTGGTCACCTTCCGATTGAGGCTCGATGGTTCCTTCATTGACGGAGAAGGGCAAATCATGCTCGTGGTTAGGGACATCGATGGGCTCTCGAGCAGTGAGAAGATTTCGATCAACCTCTTCCACGCTGCGCCCTCACTCTCGATCAATCTTCTTTCGAACGCTACGGCTGGTGATCGAATAACGCCTGTTGCCTATGTCTCCGATCTCGATGGGCTAACGGATGTCGAGTGCCAATCAACGGTCTATGGCAATGACACCTACCTGGCGAATTTCACCCTGAGTCCGCAAACAGACGGATTGGACGCGCTGAATGGCACACTCTCCTACGTCTATCCTACGACACAAGCACTGGGCAACACCACATTACGCTTCAATTTCACCTGTGCCGACGGGTGGGGGCAAGAGAATACAACATTTGTCGAGGTGACCCTTCTTCCAATGCCGCCATGCCTTGATTGCAACACATCTCTTACAGATTCCAGCGAAGGCCAAGGGGTTGACCTTACCCAGTATTGGGCCATAGCGGGCATCGTTGTTGTTGTTCTGTCGCTCGCCATAACCTCCTTCATACGCCGATCAGGCCGGGAGGAAACGCCCGAACTATGGGCTGTCGAAGAGGTTGGCATCGAAGAGGTCGAGGCTGAGGGGGCGGGTATCGAACTCATGGAAGGCTCCGACATTCCCGCTGGCTGGTCTCCTGAGGCGTATCTAGAGTGGCTAGAAGGCGAGATGCCACAAGGTTGGCAACTCGAACAGTGGGAGGAATTTGTAGTGCAGCAAATGGAATACTTTACTCTAGAATCAAGTGATATGGCGGAGAAGGATTGAAGTCCTTCGTCGTAATCGTAGGTGTGAGCATTATGGCGGTTGGATACGTTCTCATCAACGTGGCACCTGGAAAGGAGCACGAAGTTTACCTCGCAGTGAAGGACATGGATCATGTGTCAGACGCCACATTGTTGTTCGGAGACCATGATTTGATTGTCAAGCTTGAGGCGGAGAGCCTGGCAACAATTGCAAAATCAGTGGTCGAAGCTATACGCCAAGTTCCCGGGATTATTGATACAAAAACACTCGCCGGTGCGGAATTATAACATTCATACTTGTTCGGATTTCTCTCCATTCTTCGGCGAGTGTTTTGCAACCGTTGTACTGCGTTGCACTTCGTCAAAAACGACCTCTGGAATGGGGTACTGCATCCCCTATATGGCGCAGTGTTGCCTTTAATCGGCAGAAATACTATATACTTCACAGAGAACAAACGTATCGGAGGTAATCCAAAATGTCTGATAAAAAATACTTTGTTCTCATGGAGAACGGAAAAGATACGAGCCAGGTTTTTGCAAGCAAACAACCCCGTGGCGCAGCCCTAAAAGCAGCTACCCGCGGACATACGACCATCCGCCTACGTGAGCGTGGCACCAAGCGTGTCCACTGCTTCACCGGCAGCATCGCAATGGTTGCAAAGCCTGCGAACGGTCCTGACTGGCTTCCTGATAAGATCAAGAAGGCAAACGTCAAGAAGACCGGAATCGAACACCTTTGAGTTCGAAACCACTTCTGTGAACGACCTTCGGATGGGGTGAAGCCCCGTCCGTTCCCGCAAGGGTAGCCGCCTTACCGCCTCTTCGGAGGCGATTAGGGCTCACAACTTCTTTCATATGTTCATTCAGCGGTTCGGCCTCGTGCAATGAACAACGCAACACCGATCAATCCTAATTGAGCAATCGCTCTCAAAACATGAGCGGCAAAAGAGAACGTTTGACCTCCAATGGCGATGTCATTCACCCACATGTTGAGGTTCGCCCAGTAGACGACAACAAGGAACACTGCAGTTGCTTGAGCCGCTCGGGCTCTTGTTGCGGGGGCGATCATCGTCAACCCCAGTAGAATCTCGACAACCCCACTTACGTAGACCCAAAATTCTGCATTTCCAAGAATCGCAGGGACAATTGGGACAAAGAATTCGACATCGGTGAAGTGCTGGATGCCGATCCAAGTGAAAGCGCAGCCCAATACGATGGCGCTAACGGATTGAATGCGTTCAAGCATCGGCGTCATGCCTCAGTACCTTACGTTCTGCCTGGTAATAGTCCGCCAAATACGCTGCAATGGATCGTAATACCTGTCCACAACGCGCTCTTTGAGTTGGATAATCGCATCATCAGTGATTTGAATTCCTGCCGGGCAGACTTCCGTGCAACATCTGGTAATGTTGCAGTATTCCACGCCGAATTCCTTCTTGATTTCAGGAATTCGATCTTCGGTGTCAAGTGGGTGCATCTCATACTGAGCAAGTCGAACGAGGTTTCTCGGGCCTGCAAAGTCATCGAAGAGAGCATGGTCTCGAAGCACGTGGCAAGTGTTGACGCACAAGAAGCATTCAATGCATTCTCTGAATTGTTGTACTCGGTCAGCTTCCATTTGATTGAACTCCCAATCCATAGTTTCTGGACCGTTGATTGGTTTGATGCGTTGTGCAACGTCGTAATTCCAAGACACATCGGTGACCAGGTCCTTGACGTGAGGGAATGCCTTCATTGGGCGAATTTCGATCGCTTGTCCTTCAGGAGTTTCTTCGACCACATCGCTCATTCGGGTCATGCACATCAATCGGGGACGTCCATTGATTTCAGCCGAGCATGAACCACATTTTCCGGCCTTGCAGTTCCATCGAACAGCCAAGTCCGGTTGTTGTTCGTGTTGAATCCGATGAACGCAGTCGAGAACGACCATGCCTTCATCGAGTTCGATGCTGAACGATTCAAGTTTGGCATCCTCGCCTTCGCCTCGCATGATGTTGAAATCCTGTGTTTTTCCTTTGAGTCCCATCAGTTGCCACCTCCGGCTTGTTCTGCTGCGCGCTCAGCAATCATCGTCTTGACTTCTGTGATGGCTTCGCTGAGATCCTCTCGCATTGGCTCCACATCTTCTTGACGAATCTTGATTTCTCCATCTTCCATGTAGATGATGTTGAGGATTTTACCCCACGCTTCAATTTCACCAGGGAAATCATCTCGTGTGTGTCCGCCACGGCTTTCTTCTCTTGTAAGGGCGGCAAGCGTTGCGGCGGTAGAAACGTCGACCATGTTCTTGAGGTCCAATGCCTGATGCCAACCTGAATTGTATTTTCTTGATGAGCCGGGGAAGCAGGCTTCTTGTCGCTTGTTGAAGGCGAGTAGATCGGCCATTGCTTCGGTCATTTCTTCCTTGGTTCGGATGATCCCAACCTTTGCTTGCATCATGTCGCGCATTTCATCATAAATTAAACCGGGGTTTTCGCCGCCTTCGCGGTTCAAAGGTGCGAGCATGATTTCGATTGCCGATTGCACCTGTGTGTCTTCGATGCCCGGTTGGGCGAGGTCTTCTGCACGCTTTGCTGCATGTTCTCCAGCTCGCTTTCCGAAGGTGATCAGGTCCGAGAGTGAGTTGCCTCCCAATCGGTTTGCACCATGGAGACCAGAAGCAACTTCGCCACAAGCAAACAGGCCAGGCACGTTGCTTTCCTGGGTTTCAGCGTTGACTCGGACGCCACCCATGACATAGTGGGCGGTTGGCCCAACTTCCATAGGTTCCTTCGAGATGTCAACGCCTGCAAGTTCCTTGAACTGGTGATGCATTGAAGGTAGTTTCTTCAAAATCGCTTCTTCACCACGGTGGGAAATGTCGAGGAATGCCCCGCCATGTGGCGAACCACGTCCTGCTTTCACTTCCGAATTGATGGCTTTTGCAACAACGTCTCTCGTGAGCAGTTCAGGTGGTCGACGGACGGTTGCCAATTTGCCTGAAACAACTTCTTCGACCCACTGATCGCTTTCTTCGATCGTCTCTGCATGGTCGCCAGCAAACATTTCTGGCACATAATTGAACATAAAACGGTCGCCTTCAGAGTTCGTGAGCCTACCGCCTTCACCTCGAACACCTTCGGTGACGAGGATGCCACGAACTGATGGGGGCCAAACCATGCCGGTCGGGTGGAATTGAACGAATTCCATGTCACGCAACTCTGCTCCAGCCCAGAGGGCAAGAGCGTGCCCGTCACCCGTGTATTCCCAGGAGCCAGAGCAGACAGACCAGCATCGTGTGATGCCACCGGTCGCCAAGATCACTGACTTAGCCGAAAAGGCGTGGAAGTCACCATCAACTCGTGTGTAAGCAACACAACCAGTCACACGGTCGCCTTCTTTGAGCAGGTGTCGGACGGTGTACTCCATGAAGATATCAATGCCTTCGTGGATGCCCCGTTCTTGGAGGGTACGAATGAGTTCGAGGCCCGTTGCGTCGCCAACGTGGGCTAGACG
>DAFX01000035.1:0-3443 GCA_002495535.1 Euryarchaeota archaeon UBA433 | reverse complement strand
CCCCACTGTTCCAATTCACGAACTCGGTCGGGTGCTTCTTTGGCGTGGAATTCAGCCATTCGCCAATCTGCAAGCCATTTGCTTCCCTTCATTGTGTCGTGGAAGTGAACCTTCCAGCCGTCCCTCGGGTCTGCGTTCTGCAATGCTGCAGCACAGCCGCCTTCGGCCATCACGGTGTGAGCCTTTCCAAGCAGAGATTTGGTGATAATTGCGGTTTTTGCCCCGCTCCTTGCGGCCTCAATAGCTGCTCGGAGTCCAGCTCCACCTGCTCCAATAACCACAACGTCGTATTCGTGTTTGGTGTATTCTTCACTCATCATCTCACCTCAAAGTGCAAAGAGCACCATATCGCTCAGTATGTCTGCATCAACCGCTAGGACCCACAGGTCGCCTAAGAACACGAACATCAGCGATGTCCAGAACCAGAACCCGTGAGATCTGTTCAACACGCTAATGCGGCCAAACAATTTCCCTCGGAGTTTTGCAATCGGTGTGGTCCATCGGTCCAACACCCCGCCAGCGAGGTGGCGAAGTGCGTGACAAGAAGTCACATACATGGTCAAGAGGAAAGCCTCGATGCCCATCACAAGTGTACCAATGCAGATGCCCCATCCGGTCGCAGCACCTTCAGTGAAGTGCAATGTGTGGGTGACATCCCACCACTTGATGGCCAAGATGACCATGGCTGCATAGAGGAAATAGCGGTGCAGGTTGTTGAAAATGAACAGGCGCTTCTCACCCTTGTAACCCAGTTTTTTATTGATTTCTGGTTCGTCAACCCAGCAGGCAACTGGGCTTGCAAAGAAGGTGCGGTAGTAGACACGGCGCATGTAATAGCATGTGCCACGGAATCCGAATGGAATCCACAGAACAAGCACGGCTGCGTTCACCCATCCAGGATGGTCCCAGTCTTTGAGCCCGAAGAGTTCCCATTCGAGCACATTTGGTGAGAAAATGGGCGACATAACCGTTGCACCGTTGATGTCGTAGTGAATAGTGTCGGGGTACAAAAACAGCCGCGCTGCGGTATAGATCAGGGTGATGGTCAGAGCAATGCCCATGCTCAACGGCTGCGTGAGCCAGTTGTCGATTCGATTCGTGCGGCCCAACCCGTTGAGGACTGGAAGTTTGATGCCTTCACCCATCTGTTTCACCCACCGCCTAAGGGCGGTTGTTTTCATCCAACACGCTGAGGTCTTTGAGGTTCACCATTCGCCCACCTAGAGCATAGGGTCTCAGTGAGTCGAATAAGGCCAACCGCCCCCTTTTTGGCGGGCTCAAATTGCTGGTACCAAACATCGGCCCCTCATCAATCAAAGAAGGCTAAGGCTTCGTCCAACATCGTTTGGTTCGCCCAGTATGTTTTCGATTGCCAGGCAAGTGCGCCATTTTGATCGATCAGGTGTAGGGTTGGGGTGCCAGGGTTGTTGTAAGCCTCATAGATCGGAAAACCAGTGTCGAGGCCGGTTTCAAAATGGTAGGTGGGGGTGTCGAGTTGAGGGACAACGACGGTCCATGGTGAATAGGAGGTCGAGTTGGTGTCGCCGGCGAAGGTTGTTTGCACATCATCGGTTGTTTCGAACTGAGCCCAGCGGTGAACGCTGACCATAGTGATGTTCGATCCGTTGAATGCTCCCTCGTCCATGTTGGTACGAATTAGATCTGTCCAGTCGTGGCATCCTGAGCAACCCGCTCCGATCCAAAGCATCAAGATTGGGCCCTGTTCGAGCTGCTGTTTGAGGTCAAAGACAGCACCGTTGTCTTCGGTCCTGTCGAGTGTTGGGGCCTGAAACGTCAACTGAATTGGAGGATCACCAGCAACGTCCTGTTGGATTGTTTCAGGAGCAACACAGCCCGCGAGAAGACTGAGGCAGACACAAATCAATGCGATCCGATCACGCAGCATGCCCTTCACCGCTCGAGGTCCCACGCGCAAGGGGTTGTGCGCTTGGTCGGACGGCAACTTTTGGTCGCTTCACGTCTTTGAACCAGGTGTCAACCCCGTTCCAATCAGGCCGCATTCCTAAATCAGCAAGAACAAGTTTGCTGCTGATTCGAGCGCTTTCGAAGATGGTTGGTAGTCCGCTTCCTGGGTGGGTGCCGCCACCGACGATGTAGAGGTTGTTGGCTTCTTCAAATCGGTTGTGCGGGCGGCGCCATAGCATCTGCTTGAGGTCGTGTGTGAGGTTGAACACCGCTCCTCGGTAGATGTCTGATGCGCCCCAGTCATCGGGTGTGATGATGGTTTCCGAGACGATGTGGTCTTCGATACCATCGTAGCCTAACTTGGACAATTGCTTGACAATAGTTTCCCTGAAATCTGCCTTAATGTCGTCCCAAACAATGCTCTCGTGTTGGTTTGGTACCGGGACCAAGACATAGATTGTGGAATGGCCTTTGGGTGCGAGCGTCTCATCTGTGATTGAAGCATTTTGAACGTAAACGGAGGGATCGTCCCACGTTAACTTGTGGGTGGTGATGTCCTTGAGGTTCTCCTCGTAAGCAGACGATGCGTAAATTTGGTGATGTGGGAGGTCATATTCTCGGTCGACACCCAAATACAACATGAAGGTGGAACAGGAGTAACCCTTCTTTTCGAGTTTCTTGTTGCTCCATTTCTTTCTCTTTTCATCGGGCACCAGTGTGGTCATGGCGTGAGCGAAGTCTGCGTTCACAACCACCTTGTCTGCCATGATTTCTTCGCCATCAATTCGGACACCGGTTACGGTTTTGCCTTCATAGATGAGGGATTTCACTGGCGTATTGATTCTGATGTTGACGCCCATGCCCTCTGCGATTTCGGCCATCTTTGCGGTGATGCTGCCGAGCCCGCCCTTGGCGTGGAAGATGCCGTGTTCGTATTCGAGGAACGCGAGAATGGTGAACAACGAAGGAGCATGGAAAGGACTCATTCCAAGGTACTTGGTTTGGAATGACATAGCCAAGCGAACCCGTTCATCATCGAAGTGCTTGCCTAGATCGCCGGCGACGCTCGCCCATGGCTTGAGAACGGTTGCGACCCTCATGGCACGCTTTGAGACCACATCGAGTGGGCTGGACCATGGAGTTTGGAGGCATTGCTTCGAGAGATCGAGTTTCTTTCGATTCTGCTTCACGTAGTTCTTGAATCCGTTTGCGTTTTTGTCTCCGGCAAGTTCACGAATACGTTCGGTCATTTCGTCGAGGTTGCTCGTGGCATCGATATGGCCGCCAGCACCAAAGACGAGGCGGTACATTGGGTCCAGGGGCATCAGGCCGAGTTCTTTGTGAGCGTCTAGACCAATTGCCTTGAAAATTTCTTCAATGACTTCGGGGTAGTGGAAAAAGGTAGGCCCTCGGTCGAAAGTGTAGCCGTCTTTCTTGAACAAACGAGTTCGACCACCGACAGCTTCTGCCTTTTCTAAAACGGTCACGTCAACACCCGAATGGGCGAGGAGAAGAGC
>DAFX01000030.1:587-6842 GCA_002495535.1 Euryarchaeota archaeon UBA433 | reverse complement strand
GCGGCCGGCAAATCATCGGATTCGACTTCATCGCCAAAGTGAACACCATGGAATCGGTTCAATGCTTCAGCATCGATTTGTCCAGAGCCCTTGATTTCCATGAACACATCGAGACGTTCGCCCTTAGCAACTAGAGGGACCATCCAACTGATGTGGGTGCCGCCTTCGCCGTCTTCGGTGTTCATTTCACAATCTGTTCGCTTGTCGCCACCGCTGCCACGGATGTGCCAGTCGGTGATCTCGAAGTTCGCAGGCATGACATCATTGATGTAGACATCTTGTAGTGCGGTGTCGCCGTTGTTCTCGAACAAGATGAGAACTTCGTAGCGTCCCTTGCCACCAATTGGTAGGGTTTGCTTTCCAGCGGAGAAATCTCGTCGGTTGTGAATCACACTGATGCTCGGTGCTTCGATGGCATCTCGGCCACAGCGTGGACCGGCTTTTTCTGCACTGAATTCACAGTGAGCAGGTGCGCTGACTGCCGTGTTGTCAGGCGTTGGATCTGGTGCTGAAAGGTCATATTCGATGGTGAGTGACTTTCCAGGTTTGAGACCGATTGGAGCCACGATGCCGACCATTGTTGTGATGGTGTATCCAAGGCCGTCTGGAGAACGGTTGACCTTCTCGAGGGTGATGCCTTCAGTGACTTCGGACTTGAACTGGTTGTCTGCAATGTCTTTTCCATCAACCTTCACACTGAACGTCGACAGGTCTGGTGCTTGGAACAATCCTGGTACATCATCGGTGAAGCGTATCACGTTCACATTCGAAGAACCATTGTTGGTGAAGGTGAGGCACGCGCTCACGCTCTGTGGGCGGTAGGATCGAAGGGACCCAGTCGAGTAGGTCTTCTCCAATGAGGCCTCAACAACTTCGAGTGTGCTTGATTGCAGGGTCAAACTTCCTTCAGTGCTTCGAGATGCCCGTGGAAGGATCGTGTAGGAAAGATCGGTTGCGAAATCAGGTTTTGACTGTGCCATAACCGTTCGCTCTTCAGACTCCCACTTCCCATGAGGTGGTACGTCTTCTTTGACATCCTTGATGTCGAAAAGAAGGTCGTCGCTGCCTTTCATACGAACTTGCAGCTTGACCAAATCAACAGCAAATGAAGATCGGTTTTCAAAGGTGGTCTTGCACAACCAATTGTCTGGTCGCTCGTCTTCGCGGACTCGCATGTAGGAGAAACCACGGCAGAACGCATCGAGTTCTCTGAAGTTCAGGTCAGAGAGTGTGGAAACGGCCGAATAGGTTGCAGTTGCAGCCCCAGCATCGATTTTATCGGTGCCGTTGACTGTGATGGTTCCTTCAACCATGATGGTCTGCTTTTCACCAGCGCCAAGAGATCCGACATTCCATGTCATGGTGTTGTTCTCAATGGTCGCGCCAGCAGCGTGTGTGAACGACATCTCTTCTGGAAGTGGACGGGTGACGACCACGTCGTGAATGCCCACCGAGGCAACGTTTTCGACTTCAAGTTCGAGGGCGATTGGTCCGCCTTCCTCACCCGATGCGACTGAAAGTGAGCGAGCGGAGGAACGGGCGGGGTTGGTGTCGAGGCGTTCTCGTAGCACGAGCATTCGCTTGCCATCAACCTTGTACTTCATGCTGTAATTCTTACCAGCTTCAAGTTCGTCGACTGAAACATGGTCACCACCGATGTCGGTGGCTTCGGCATGGTCAAGCATAACGTCGATGTCGTAAATTCGGTCTTCAGCAGATGGGTTGCTCACCGTAAGGGTTCCCTTGACCGTTTGCTTGACGATTTCACCGTCAGCGGTCAAGGTCGCCTTCTCCACTTCGTGGAGTGTTCCCTCAAGCTTATCGCCATCGATTTCATCAACTTCTGCACTGCTGCGGATGGTCGCACCGGCTTGTTCACCGGTCAAATCCATTGGTGCTGCAAGTGGGTCTTCAGCAGGTGGGCTGAGCGGGTCGGCTGCCATTGGAGGCATAGGGGCCATGAGTGGGTCGACCGCGTCTTCGGCTGGAGCAGCCAAAGGATCATCTGCCATTGGCGGCATTGGAGGCGCCATCAGCGGGTCCATTGGTGCTTCAAGAGGTGCAGCAAGTGGATCCTCGCCCAAAGGTGGCATTGGTGGCGCGGGTGGTGCGTCCATCTCCGGCATAGGCGGCATTGGAGGCGCCATCAACGGGTCGACGGGCGCTTCCACAGGGGCTGCGAATGGATCATCGCCCATTGGCGGCATTGGTGGAGCGGGTGGTGCATCCATGCCTGGCATAGGAGGCATTGGGGGTGCCATCAACGGGTCGACGGGCGCTTCCACAGGGGCTGCGAATGGATCATCGCCCATTGGCGGCATTGGTGGAGCCGGTGGGGCATCCATCTCAGGCATTGGCGGCATTGGTGGAGCGGGTGGTGCTTCCATCTCAGGCATTGGTGGCATAGCAGGCATACCAGGTGGAGCCGGTGGGGCATCCATCTCAGGCATTGGAGGTGCAGGAGGCGCTTCCATTTCAGGCATAGCCGGCATACCGGGTGGAGCCGGTGGTGCATCCATCTCAGGCATTGGAGGTGCAGGAGGCGCTTCCATTTCAGGCATGGCTGGCATACCTGGGGGTGCTGGTGGTGCGTCCATGCCTGGCATAGGTGGCATAGGAGGAGCGGGTGGTGCGTCCATGCCTGGCATAGGAGGCATTGGAGGAGCGGGTGGTGCGTCCATTGCTGGCATAGGAGGCATAGGTGGCATGCCTGGTGGTGCGGGCGGTGCATCCATTGCTGGCATAGGTGGCATAGGTGGCATGCCCGGAGGGGCAGGAGGTGCATCAGCAGCCGGTGGCGCAGGTGGCGCAGGTGGCATTGGTGGCATTGGCGGCAGTCCGGGTGGCATAGGTGGTTTTTCATCGCTCATTTACAATTCCTCCGTGGCGTCCGCACAAGGCGGTATCAGTTCCATACCCAACGAGCACATAACCGTTCTCCCCGTTGGTTTTCATTTTCTTGGTCGTTTCTTGAGTGATTTAGTTGAATCACTCCGTGTACTTGATGTAGGGTGGGTTCGAGGGTCAAGCATGGTTGGCATGGACAGCGGCACCCCTCCGGTGCTCTTTGTAGTTGGAACAGCGGGCGCAGGAAAATCCTCATTGGTTACCTCGTTTCAGCGATGGTCACGGTTTTTGGAAACCGACGCCATCGCCGTGAACCTCGATCCCGGGGCAGAGCGGGTGCATTACGACGCTGAGTTCGACGTTCGAGATTTGATCTCCTTGACTGAAGTGATGGGCGAATATGACCTCGGGCCTAACGGTGCGCAAATCCTAGCCGCCGACTTGCTCGCAGCCCAAGCCGGTGATGTGGCTGCTCAACTTCATGCTTTGACGGGTGAAGTGATGATCGTTGATACTCCCGGACAGGTTGAATTGTTTGCCTTCCGTGAAGCAAGCAATCACTTGATCGAAGTCATTGGGCGAGAACAATCCGCCATCATCTACCTGTTTGACCCAATGCTGTCACGGTCACCTTCTGGTTTCGTGTCGCAAATGTTGCTTTCCAGCATCGTCGAATTCCGTTTGGGCCTGCCAACCAAGAATTTCCTCTCGAAAGCGGATTTGCTCGATCCTGATGAATTGGCGCAAATTTTGGAATGGTCTGAACGGCTTGAAATTTTGGAACTGGCCCTTTATGATGAGGCTGGAGGCCAGCGAACTGAATTTGCCATCAATCAATTGAGGATGATGCAAGAGTTCGCACAGGCACCCGGTTTGACCCCCCTCTCTTCGGAGCTTGAAGAGGGCCTAGCAGACATTCTCACCTTTGCTCAAGCCCTCTTTGGCGGAATGAGCGATGCCCGCGATGGTTTTGCAGCCGACAACGACGATGAAAAGAACTGAAGCGCCGTGATGGCTCATAACAGTTAGAAACCGTCCTTTCGTGGAAAGGGCATGCCCAAGCATCTGTTGGCCATTGACGACGTAAAAGAAGACTTTGAAAAAATCCTCCGATGGGGCATTGAATTCAAGCGACTGTGGAAGCAAAGTGATGAAGTGGCCCTTAATTTCATGCCATTGGATACGCTTGCCATCGGTTCAATTTACGAAAAACCCAGCACCAGGACACGCGTTTCATTCGAAGTTGGCATCAACCGTCTTGGCGGTTATCCACTGACCCTGCTCAAGAATGACATCCAACTTGGTAAATCGGAAACTGTCGGCGACACTTCTCAAGTGCTCTCCCGCTTTTTGGGCGGTATGACCTACCGTTGTTTCTCTCATGATGATGTTGTTGAACTTGCTAAGCATGCAGACGTACCAGTTCTCAATGCTCTTTCAGATAAGCACCACCCGTGCCAGGCCGCAGCAGATCTCATGACCGTCTTAGAGCATTTTGACGACCTTTCTGAACTTACTGTGGCTTGGGTCGGCGATGGCAACAATGTGCTTCACGATCTCATGTTGGCTTGCGCTATGCTTGGGATCGATATTCACTACGCAGTACCCGAAGGGTATGAACCCGCAGAGGACATCGTAGAACGCACCAATGCCCTTGCCGAAAAGAACGGCTCGAAGGTGATGATGACCCACGATCCTGTTGAAGCAGTTTCCAATGCACATGTTGTGTACACCGATGTCTTCATCTCAATGGGTGAAGAACACATGACCGATAAGGTCCAAGCATTCGACGGATTCCAAGTCAATGAAGCGATGGTTGGTCACATGGACTCGAGTTGGAAATTCATGCATTGTTTGCCAGCACACCGTGGCGATGAAGTCACGGATTGGGTCATGGATCACAAGCACTCAATTGTCTTCGATCAGGCTGAAAACCGCATGTGGGCGCAAATGTCACTTCTTGCTTACTTCATCAATGAAGGCGCTTGGGATGCCATGGGCGAATTCATGGGCCTTGACTGATCACAAGGTCAATGTCAACATGAATCCGAGCAAGCCAAGCAACATAGCAACGCGAATTCGGGCGGCGACCAGAGCATCATCGCCCTTGTAGAGTGGTCCATTGAGCATGATGAGCACCAAGATGGCAGGAGTTTGAAACAGCAACTGATTGAAGCCGAAAGGCCCTTGCCAGTATGGGATATACAGGCAGACAAGACCTGCTAGCACCATCACATAAGCCACCATACGAGCGTTCTCTTGACCGACGAGCATCGGGAATGTTTGACGCTCACCAGCATCGGCAAGCATATCTTGGCAATCTTTGATAATCTCACGGGAAAGGTTGGTGAAGAACACAACCAATGCAATCCAAGCCACAAGCGCAGTAGTTTCCCCAATCGATGCAGCCCCGTACGCAATCACAGCTGCAACCATGAGCGAAATCGCAATATTACCAACCAATCCTCTTGCCTTGGTTTTTGGTCCGAGATCATAGGTCAACATCAACACCACCGCGATGATGTAAATTGTCGCCAGTGGCCACCATTCGAGTTCCTTTGACTGGAGTGTAAACACGCCAATGCACATAGAAGAGAAACTAAAAATCATCAGGGCGATAACAAAGCGTTTCGCCTCGCTTTCATTGACTCGACCTGAAGGCAGTGGTCGTGCTGGATGGGCGTTTGCGTCAATTGCGGCGTCCTTAATGTCGTTCATAGCGTTTCCAGCGCCCATGAAGGCAGAAACAGCGAGAATTTGCAGGCCTACAGTCTGAACATGATTGGCTGACCACTCACCCGTTAGGCCAAAATGCGCGCCAAGGGCAACGGTGAGTCCTGCAAGGATCATGTTCTTTGGTCGCGCTAATTCGACCAAAGCAGACAACTTCCCCGCCATGGCCCTGCCTAATTTCGGTGGGCTTTCATCCCTTTGGATTAAGCCGCAGCAATTGACCACACGCAAACTCGCATTCGAAATCCACCTATGTCGGTGCCCTCATCGAATCCGACCTTGACAAATCGACGGTCACGTGCAAGGACATTACCAAGTTGGTTCATGGTCGCCCCCCAACGGAACCGCTGGTTGACGTGATCGAGGATATCGGTGGTGTTTGCTTCACCCACATTCGTAAGGTAGGTAGCAATTTCAGTTCGCAATCGTAGTGTTCGACTCATCAAGCCTCACCTCGTACGATCTTGTTGGCTCGACGTGCAAGTCCAGCAACGGTTCGGGAGAGGACGTTGTTGCGCACGACCTGGCCTGGGCGATGAAGGGGTTGCCATCCCACAGTGGCGAACCGGGATGGGAGTTCACCACTGGGGTGGGCGTAGAGCGTCATCGATGCCTCAGCCCATTGAGGATCTGTGAGTGTTTCTGTCGTGCAGGTGAGGTCGCTGAATGAAAGAT
>DAFX01000030.1:0-255 GCA_002495535.1 Euryarchaeota archaeon UBA433 | reverse complement strand
ATTCCAGGGGTCAGGTTGGTTGTTCATGATGCAAACTCATTGGCACCCGTATATCAAGCGAAGAACGACCCGTAAAAAAAAAGTGAAACCACTACCACCTCGCAGCAATCGTTTTTTCACTTTCAACCAAAACGGAAACTGAACTAAAACTGTAATGTTGTTGTTGCTTTTCAAAGGCCATGCTCAACCGTGCTGTGCGAGATGGCTAAATACGAAAGGTCGGTGGCAAGAACATCCACGCTCGTATAGTGTAGT
>DAFX01000063.1:11790-22789 GCA_002495535.1 Euryarchaeota archaeon UBA433 | reverse complement strand
GGATCTTCAACTTCCCATAACGCCATGGTCACTTTAGCTCCGTTTGCTTTGTGTGCTTTGAACAAGGCTTGAATGTCAAATGAGGCGACTGAATCACCAGAGCCGACAATGAACGTCTCTGTCAGTTCATCGAGCAGCAAGCGAACGCTTCCTGCAGTTCCCATTGGAACCGCTTCCTGATTGATTCGAGCAGCAATTCCATCCTCGGCCCAGTTTGAAACATGGGCTGAGAGTTGCTCACCCTTGTATCCAGTTGTGACAACGAGGTTGTTGACACCAGCGTCGATCATAGCGTCTTTGACGAAATCGATGACCGGCCGGCCAAGCACCTCAACCATTGGTTTTGGACGAGTGAGCGTCAACGGTCGCAGGCGGGAACCTTGTCCGCCTGCCATGATGACGCCGTGCAAAAAGCATCCCTCAGCGGCGTCGAGTAGCGTTCATGTCAATACGTCGCATCGACTTCTTCTTGGAGGATTTTCCACCTTTCTTGAAGGTGCCTTGAGCGTCACCCTTGGCGGTACCACCAAAGGTCACTGAGCCTTGACTCTGGAGGCTCGAGAGAAGGGCGTCAGCCACATCTTCTGATTCTGCACCAGTTTTCATTTCTGACTTGACTGCAGCGTTGTGGTCAACCATCCAAGACTTTCGTTCATCACGAGCCATGTTCAACTTGTCACGTATTTCATTGACGTTGACCATCATTTCCGTGATCTTTTCATGGACCTGATCAGATTTTTGGCGCATCTCGACGAATTCGTTGTGGAATCTGTCACCTTCTGCTTTGAGGAAGTCACGGTGAGCAAATGCTTCATCCACTTCTTTCGACATGGCGTCTGCACGACCAACCGCTTCGAGCATGGCTTGATGGGATGCATCTGCTTCTGCCTTGAGCGTCTTGATGGCTGTGTCCATGTCGCTTAGATCGACAGCGATCATTTCGAACTTGGTCACTTCTGGAGCCAATTCTTCAATTCGACGGCCCATTTCCTTGATTTTCTTAATCATCTCTTTTTCCTTTTTTTGACCAACAGATGATGTTTCGAAGGTCTTCTCGAGGCTTGAGACTTCTTGCTTGAGTTGCGCGTATTCTGCTGTTGCTGATTTCTTGCTGCCTTTCTCCTTTCGGTGACCCTTGGCTTGCCCGATGATATCACGCAATTGAGTTTGAATGGCATTTCGCTTTTCCTTGTGCATTTTGACTTCTGCACGGATTGCTTTGACTTCAGCCAAAACGAGGTCAACCTTCTCACGGTGTTCCTTGTACTGTCCTTGAATGGAGTTGCGCTTGTCAGCGGCTGTCCGTGCCTGATCGCTGAAAGCGTTCCTGGAGTCGCGCATTTTGCGGACTCGAGCTTCCATGGCTTGCAGTTCGTCCCTCAACTCTGAATCCGGGTTGGGTGTGGCATCATCTTTGATTCCGCGCATGGTTTGTCCATAGCGTAGCCCATTTCAAGGCTACGGCTTGACATCAAAGCAAAATTTCCATCAAATTGCATCAAAAATATCACGGATTTTAATGAATGCACCGAGAATGAGGCCAAGACCACCCAGCAAATTTGCAGTGATGGAGCCAGAAGTACGGACCCGTTCACGGTATTTCGAACGAACACGAACATTGATTTGACGACCAATCAGCAAATCTCCACTCTGTTCTTCGAGCCGTACAGAAACGGTGGCCTCTCCAAAGCGCTCTGGAAGCATGGACTGCCACGCCATGGTGCCGTCTCGCAACAATCCGGACATCAGACCAAGAACGTCATCATCGCCTTCTGCTGCGAGTGGAAGTGGGGAATTGGACCACCATCGTTTCTCACCAGGATTCAACCGATAGGTCATCGCCAAATCATGAGGCCGGAAATCAGGCGATTGAACCCTGAGTACGATGGTACGAGGTTCATCAGAAAGATTGTGCATCAAGGTGAACAGATTCGCACGCTCATGAACCACATTCTCCATGTCGACTTCAAACACAATATCGTCGGTGATGGTTTTTCGACCCGCTCCAAGGTCTTCTTCGATGCGCCCGATCATCCTGAAAAACGCAGGGCAAGAGCGCTCAACATGGTGGATGATTGACAACCATTCTTCCATGGTGAACACTGGATGGCTCTTGACGAGTTCCATGCCCTCATCATTGAGGACTTCTGACAATTCAGTTTCCATTGTTTTGAAGTCCAAGCCTTTGGAATGTCGATACAGGGTCATCAAGATTTTTTCTCGGGCGAATTGAGGGTTTGTCCCGGGGATGAAGCAGGATTCAATCTCCTTTGAGTACACTTCGTATTCAGATCGAAGTAAGGGATCCATGTGGGTTTTCACCAGGTCACTGAACACCATTTCAAGTGTTGAGGGGTGAATGGGCGGATTGTAGGCCTCAAGCAATCCAGTTCGTTCATCCATGTTGAACGGGCGAGAGCGGGTAGAAAGGTGCTGACCGAGCGAGAGAAGGGTGAATGAAAACGAGAGCAAGAGGAGGATCCTCCCGTTCAGTGTCTCGATGTTGACGAAGAAGATCCCAATAATCAACATGGTTGAAATTACAGCATACGAGAGCGAGAGCGTGTGCTTCGATCGAACACTGGACATGTGATGGACAAGACCTTCGTAGCCGTGAAGCGATTGTACCGCCCGGTGCTCGAGATTCAGCCGATTCACTTCGGATTGGAAATGGGCAATGGTGAGTTGGGTTCGATGCCTGTGAACGATTTGCGTGATGATGTACCCGAACAGAATGACGAACGTTAACGAAGTAAGCGTCATCGCAAAACTCAGGTTGACCGTTGGCTCTATTTTATCCCACCATGCTGGAGAATCTTGGGCATAGGCCAGTGCGCCAAAAGCAGTGAGGAACGAAAAGGAGGGCAAAAGGAGGAGCAATCGGAGCCCCGAACTGACCAGTTGCCGGTCAAGAGCGTACCAGAACCGTTCGGAGGAAAGCACTGATTCTTCAACAGCTTGGAGCGAATCACCCTCATCGACCATGTTCAATCGACGATGGCTTCGTTCTAAAGACTTCCATCGAATCTGTTCTCAGGAAGGGCGAAACAGCAGTTGCGCAGCAAGTGCATCAGTCAATTCGACGCGCTTGCCATCGCTCAATACGAAACCATCTGAATCGCGACCAACCACCGCACCAATTCGAAGCCCTATGGACTCTAATTGCCCCATTCTACTAGGAGCCATCACCATGGCTTGAAGGGAACCTTCTCCACCGACTTCCATTGATGAAAGCGGGCGTATTTCTTTGTGAGTCGCCTCAATCCTAGTGAGGATTTCGGGCGACGGGGCTGGTATTTCACGGCCGCTCGGATCCAAGTCTGGCCGTCCAAGCAAAAGCGACAAGGCAACCTCTAGGTCATCGTCGATGGCATGCTCCAGTCTGCACGCTGTTGCGTGTGCGTTGCCTTCGAATGGGAGGATTTCCAACAGTACCTCGGCGAGTCGATGCCTGCGTTTCATCTTCTTCCCATGCAGCAAGCCAATTTCAGTGAGTTTTGCACCTTTGTAGGGCGTGTAATCGACAAGCCCTTTGGAGGCGAGCCTTTGAATCATTTCGGTTGCTGAAGCAGGTGAAACGGACAGCGAGGAAGCAAGATCACCCGTACGCACCAGAGCATCAGCATCGCGCTCATAGAACTCGTACATCGTTTCGAGGTATTCGTCCTCGAACTCCTGGAAATGCCCGCTCATGCCTCACCCTCGTCGTTTGTTGCCATCAACCCTTTGCCTTGAAGACGTGTTCACATGATGGACAACGGACTGAACCAGCATAGTCGTGAGGGACACGTAATGATTGTGAGCATTCAGGGCAAGAAATTTCCACCTTTTCCTCGACCACCTCAATCTCTTCTTCCTCTTCTTCAACTTCCTCTGGTGCCTCGCTTTCTTCCTGTTTCCCTTCAACATCGAACTTGTTGGAACAGTCAGGGCAGCGCACTGAACCTGTGTAGGAGGCGGGGACCCTAAGTTGCCGTGCGCATTCAGGGCATCCAATTTGGATCTTGACATCGCTCACACTTGCCTTGGATTTAGATGAAGATGTTCGCTTGGAGGGTTTGCCAACTTTCGAGGAAGGGTTGAGGCTCTGCGCTTGTTTGATGCGCACTGCTGCAATTAAGGCGCCTGCAAGAGCAAGCCCCCCAAGCAGGCCCAACCAGGGCACTGCGAATCCTTCTGATGCTTGTTCAACTTCGGCAGAAAGGAAAGTCTCAGAACCCGTGAGTTGTTCTTCTCCGACGGTCCACACCGCCTTGAGTCCGACCCTTGTGCCATCCGGCCAGGATTGGAGCGTGAGGGTCATGATCATCGATTCACCAGCATCGAGGGCGGGTGTTGATTGGGTATCGAACAGGGTGTTGTCTTCACCAAGCAAGAGCAGTTCACCTGCTTGACCCGCCACCTCACCTGAGTTGACAACCGTCACCTTGACCGTTGCTGATTGGTCCATAGTCGGGCGTGGAGGAGCGGCTAGGGGGTCGAATTGTAAACTATAGACTGGTCGGCTGGAAGGGACATTCCTGCTGTCACTCGATGGACCAACCGCTTCACTCCAGTTGAAGGCGTCGACCCTGAGTGTGACTCGATCTGCTTCGATAAAGCCCAGGTTGAACGAGCCTGACATGATGCCCGGCGTGAGATCAACCATGTAATCCATCAGGTATGTTTCACCTGAATCGAAGTAGCCCAGACGAATACGCACCGGGCGGTCCACACCATCTGCCAACTCAACCGACCAAGACATGGTAACCCCAGTTTCAGCGTCCCAAGTCACATTGTGAACTGTAGGAATGAGGAATTGCTTTGCAGCAACTGGTACCACAACTGAACCGTTGAGACCTTCATCGATGCTGCCATCAGGGGAGATCAGTCGCCATTCGATCGGTTGGTCCCCGTCCAAGAGCATTGGCACCACAACAGAAACTTCACCCGCCGCATCCACGGCGAGGAACAATTCGGAACTGGTGTACACAGATTGACTGGTGGTGCATTCAATAGCCACACTTCCTGCTACATCTCCATGGTTGCGCACCAGCATGGAAAATCGTGCACTGTCGCCAACGTGCCATGGGCCATCGAGGACGCCTGGTGAGGAAGAGCCTGCAGCTTCAAAGACGGCAGAGATAACATCGAAGGTGGATGTGAAAGGCGTCAATGAAGCGTCTGAAATACGCATACCCGAAACGTCACAATTCAATTCTGCTGGGCGGGCTTGAGTGGTGAAGGGAAGGATTGTGCTCGCCAGAACATTCACTTCAAGGCTCTCGTTGAGTACTGTGGTTTGACCAAAGTTGCAGATGACGGTCCCGGTGAACAGATGCGCACCATTGTTCGCAACGGTGAGGTTCCAATCAAGCACATCACCAGCCGCATATTCAACGGTCAGAAGTTCAGCATGAAGATCCATTTGTGGAAGCGGTGGTGGCCCGACTTGGAACAAAACGGTTCGGAGTTCATCCGTAGCATCCCCATCTCCTGATGCGTTTAATTCCAGCACGATGCTTGCTTGACCTTCGGACATGGCGATGGTTGAATTGATGAATAAAATCACGCTTGCCATAGGTGGCACTTCGACCTCGTTGATGCTCAGGAACTCTTGCGATGACCCCGAGGAGAAGTTTGCAGTGATGGTTCCTGTCCACGGGTAATCTCCGTTGTTGAGGACGGGCACTCCGACGCCAACAAGATCGCCGTCGCTGATCGATAAATTCCCAGTTTCTTGGCCGTTTGTACCGAGGCTGGTGAAGGTGATATCGCCGCTTGATGCAAAACCAATATCCAAAGGAACAAGGCGTTGAACAGTGCGGTTGAATCCGATTGTGTGGGTGCTTGAATTCGCACCCACATCCCCCGTGAGAATAGTTTCAACGATCGAGTATCCAAACGGGAGTGTTGAGAAATTTACGCTGAACGTTTCCACTCCGTTCATCGGAATAGTTTTGCTCTCGTTGATCGACTCTAAAATGGAACCACCAATCGTTTTCAAGGTCGTTTGGGCGGTGACATCGGCGCTTTGACCGCTTTGTTCGACCACATCGAAGGAGAAGTTGAGGAATGGCGTATCAGTTTGGTGTGACGGCATCAAGGAAATACTCGACGACTCAATGGTGCCAGAACCACCGGATGCGGCGACCTGTGGCCCGATAAGGCTGAGCAACAACAGCGCGAGGAGCCCTGACGTGACCACAAGTTTGCCTCGTTCTCGCCCCCCCATAGTGACGGCTTGTCGAGGGGGTTCTTCACCTTCACGCCAAACTGGGACGCAACGCAGTGTTTATTCAAGGATGGAAGGTGGGGGGACACTGTATGACCCCCGAAGAGTTGCTCGGTGTGACCCCCGCCTTACTGGCGAAGTCCATTTTACACCGGCGCGAACGCCTTGCTGAGGTCATTCCTGAGCAACTCGACGCACGCCAAGACGAACTCGTTGCGGCTGAACCATTGGCCCGCGCTGCCAAGGAAAAGCGAGACGGGATCAACGCCAAGGTTGCAAACTTAAAACGCGAGCGCTCGGAAGCCCAAAACGAAGCCAGAGCATTGTTTAAGCGAGCAGGAGAATTGAGAGATAAACTCCAAGCTGCAGGCGGAATTAAAGACCCAAATCCAAAGTGGGCAAAAGAAAAACTCGATGAAAAGTTGCAAAAGTTGGAACAGGAACTCGAAACCAACGCCGGCAATCACAAAACCGAACAAAAGTACATCCAAGAAATGAAGAATTTGATCCGCCAACACGACGACTGGGTGGAAAAGCGAAGTTCAAGTCAAGAAGGGCTGAGTGAGATGGACGCTTCATTCAAGCAGGCCAAGGCACTGCTCGAGAAGGCACAGAAAGCACACGATGCAATCTTGGAATTGGCCACTGAAAACGAATACTTCCACACCTCCTATGTCGAACATGAAGCCCACCGACGCCGTGCTGACGGGCGAACCAAGCGACTTGCTGAGGCACTCGACAGCAGCCAAAGAGGCATTGAGCACTGGCAGAAAATAATCGATGATGGGTTTGATCGCCTGCTTTCGAACGCCACTCGGGTCAAGGAAGGCGGCGCATCAAGTACTGTTCGCAATCGAAAGCCTTCGAAGACAGACGCCACACAGACAAAGGGTCGCCAGCGAAAATCAAAATCAAAATCAAAATCAAAACCTGAACCACGGGGTGAAGAAGAATGAGTGAGGAATGTGAAATCACTGGTTTCTCGCCTCAACAAATGGCCCGTTGGCCTCACGTGCACAAGCACCTTTGTGGCACCCTCGAATTACCGAAGATGGAAGAACTCAGCGAAGAAACGATCCTCAACATCGGGGAAGGCATCGAGTCAATGTTGAAATCTGAAGGGCCAAGTTCAAAGCAACTCAAAGCGAGATCAAGCCTCTTCAACCATCTTAAGCGGAGCCTTGAACGTCGGTTCAAAAACGCAACCCTGCAGCAATTTGGGTCCTCTCAATCAGGATTGAGCCTCCAGGCCGGCGACTTGGATTTGTGCCTTCAATTCAAGGGAGAGATCCCGAACAAAGCACTCCGTGACATCAAGCGTCTTCTGAAACAACAAGACATGGAAAACATCGTCATGCTCGGTAGGGCAAAGGTCCCGATCATCAAGTTCAATGACGAGCGAACAAAAATCCCGGTCGATATTTCAATCAACAACACCCTTGCTCTGCACAACACAGAGTTGTTGAAGCGCTATTCTGCTGTCGACGAACGCATTCGAAGCGTCATCCTCGCCGTCAAATACTGGGCATCACGCAGGGATGTCTCCGACGCTGCTGCAGGCACATTCTCATCCTACGCTTGGACGCTCTTAGCGGTGCAGTCCCTTCAACGTACCAACCCGCCAGTCGCTCCTGTACTTCAATCAGGCAACGAGCGCACCATGATGGAGGTCGAAGGCACAACCTACGACTTGACCATGATGGAAAACGATGAGATCAACATGGACCCGAAGAACAACCAATCTTTGGGCGAGTTGTTCATCGAATTCATGTTCCAATATGGTACCAATTGGCCCTTCAAAGATCACGTGATCTCAGTTCGAACTGGTGATCATTTGACTCGAAAGTCAAAGCGATGGAAATACGCAACACCTCGGGCAGAAAAAGCAATCACGATGGAAAAGCGCACACGCCTTGGCCAACACTCCTTGCCGGTTGAGGATCCGTTTGACCTGACCCACGATCTGAGTCGAGTGCTTCGTCCGGCTGGGGCGATGGACATTCAAGAAGAACTGCTCAAAGCTTGTTTTGCAATGGCGGCCGGTGAACGATGGGAACGGATTACTGAAGCCAAGTACCCTGAACGATTTGCTCCTGTCGAAGAATTTGATCTCTTTGCAGACCTTCGGGACAAAACCGCCGTTGAAGTAGCGGCTCTGGTCAAGGAAAACTCAATGGCAATCGAGGCACTGGACGAACGGATCACGGCCCTCAGCGATGAACGCCAAATGAACGTGCGAATGTCGAAAGCACTCAGAGGAACCATCGAGGATACAACGGACCTTCGAAATGAATTACGGACCATCGTTCGCGAATTGAGACCTCGGTCCAAGCAAATGGATGAACTCCAGGCCCAACGCGACGAAATCAACAAGCGCATCGGCATTCCACTGTACCGAATTAACGAACTGCTCGCCGATGTTTACCAGCAATTGACCGGTGAAATTGATTTGTTCCAAGTCCCATCCTTGCGGAGGGAAGAAGATCAGTTCGCTTGGTTCTTTGAATTGCAAGCCATGCACGCTCAGGCTACCATCGCTCAAGAAAACCATCAGGCGTTCATCGCCTTGCTCAAGGAACAAAAAACCGCCGTTCGAGCACTCAAAGCCAACGAAAAAGAGCAACAAAAGCACAAGGCTGAATTGCTTGAAGCTGAACCTATGCTCAAGGATTTGGACCTCAATTTTAGCGACGCAATGCAGTTCGACAAGAAGGCGCAAAAGTTGGTCAGAGTGATCGGCAAGCGAAGAACTGAATTTAGACGACTGCGCCGGGAAAAGGGGCGCCTCGATGCCTGGGTGAGAATCAGTTCAAACCCCTCGCCTCATCGCAACAAGAACCGAGGCCAAAAGGGCGGAGGAAAAAAGCGTTCGAAGTCAGGTTCCGCGGATTGGAAACCGCGCAATAATGGGCCTCGGCCCGAAGATGTTCAACAGCGCGCAGCCTCAGGCGGGACACTTTCGTTGACCGACCTTGATGTGTTGCTCAACAGTGGCGGATTCAAGAACGTCACAAAGGGGCAACCAACGGCTAAAACCTCACGACGTCAAGAGCGAAAGAAAAAGGCAAATGCTCGAAATCTCACCGCTCATAGAGGCGCTCGCTCCCAATCCAAGAAAGGTCGAAAGGATTGAGGATGCATGGCTGACATCCAATGGATTTTGGGTGTTGAGCCTGCTCAAATGCCGATTGAATGGCGTGAAAAGGTCAGATCATTGTTTCTAGAAGAGACGGGTGAAGTCTATGCTGATGCATCGATAGCATCGCTTCCAATACCCGCATGGGAGGGAAACCTCCTGTTGGTCGATGTCAACACCTACCCGGCACCAACCGCCCTCAAGGGCTTGCTATGGGCCCTCCCATTTCTGGAGGATGGTGTACGAATCGCTGCGTTTGCAATCTGCCGAGAATTGCAGGGCCAAGCTTGGGGATCAAAGGCGTGGGATCATTTGGTTGCGGCTTGCCATACCGTGAACAAGCAGTTCATCCAATTGGAAGTCAAAGCCGCAAACACTCGCGCTCAGGAATTCTATAGAAGGCGCGGTCTCGAAGTTGAAGCGCATCTTGAGCATTACTATCAGTCTGGATTAGGCTACATGATGAAGGGGCCAGTTCCCGAAATCCAACGATTCTGAACTTCATTGTTTGAACTCAAAGGTTAAGCGGCCCCTCCAGCATCCTCGTTATGTGGAACAACGGGTGCTCGATGGTCTGTTGACAAACGAAGGGGTGCTGCAGGCGGCGTTGCTGGACAAAGACGGTTTGCCAGCCTTCATCTCCCCACGTCACGATGACGCCGCAGATCAACTTGCCCAAGCCGTTGGGCCGCTTGATGCATCGCAATCGAACAGGGTCACCATTCAGGGCGAACACGCTTGCGTTATGGCTCAACACCTCAAGGCAAACCGAGTGCTTGTCCTCAAATGTCAAACCGGTGCGAATTTGGGGCGAATCCGGACCATTTTCGATCAAGCCATCACGGCACTGGACGGGCTTATTGTTTGATTTAGCAGCAAAACAGACCCACCATTTTTCACTTCCCAACACAACCTTGCTCGTCATCAGCATCATCGCTTCGCAGTGAAGGGATTAAATGGGTGTGGAAGGTCGCCGAACCGGTGAGAAGATGGGAGTCTTCCACCGAACAGGTGCGATAAAGAATGACTGAACTCAAAACTCAACTCGAAGAGCGACGCAAACTGGTCGATGGTAAAGCGACCAGCTACCGAACAACCCGTGACGAATGGAACGACAAATCGAAGACATTTACGGGAACTCGCAACGATTTGAATGCTGAAGTTCGAGAACTCATCGTACAAGTGCGTGAACAACGTGAAATCAGAGAGCAAATGAACGAAATCGTTCGTGAAAAGAAGTCCACTCGCCAAGAAGCAAACACTGCAGTTCGCGCTGCTAAGGAAATGCTTGAAGCAGCAAAGGGCCCTCAAGCCGCTCCAGCCCCAGTCGAACCAGGCCAACGCCGTGGACGACGGGAAAAGCCACCTGAAACAATCCACACCCTTCGCCGTGAATTGAACCGCCTCGAAAATGAATTCGAACGTGGACGCCACACTGGGAACAACGAAACAAAGGTCATGAAGCGAATGAAGGAAATCGCTGCCAAGATCAAGAAGATGAAAATCAGTGAGGAAGGAAACACAGAACTCAAGGAAGCACGAGAGATGCTTGCTACCGCAATGGCAGCCCAAGAAGCGGCTCACGAAGAAGTGACAGCAGCAGCCCAAGCAGCGCAAGAAGCGCACGATTTGATGCTCCAATGGAACAA
>DAFX01000063.1:3191-11457 GCA_002495535.1 Euryarchaeota archaeon UBA433 | reverse complement strand
GAAGTCGATCGCCAACGCGACAAGGCTGAATCCGCCCACCGTGAACTTCGCAAGTCAAAGAAGGAAGCAGACAGAGCGCACCACCTCTACATCGTATCGCTTCGCTGCCTCCACTCCATCCAAGACATGCTCCGTGCTATGCGTGGTGCAAGCGCTGGTGCTGGACAACGCCCATCCGCCCGTGTTGAAGTGCAAGACCTGATGTCAAAGCTGATGTCTGGAGAGACCCTTTCCACAGACGAATTGATGCAACTCCAACGGTTTGACTGAACTTCGCCCTGCGATGAGATGAAAGACCCCCCCGACCACAGGGAAGATTACCGAGGGATTCGCTATGCTATCCAAAGATGAAATCGCCAGCATCGTTGACGAATACGACCGGATGAAACTCCGGATTGGAATGACGGCATCCCACTCCGCACTGGACATTTGCGATGGAGCAATTGAGGAAGGATTCCCAACCGTTGCCTACTGCAAAGAAGGTCGCCACAAGACCTACGCGAATTATTTCAAAGCCCATCGAAGCAGTTCTGGCCGGGTGACTCGTGGTATGGTCGACAAAGCGATTGTCATGCCTTCGTTCAACGACGTCATGAAACCAGAGATGCAGGCTGAAATGCGCAAGCGCAACGTCGTCTACATCCCGAACCGCTCCTTCACCTCTTACTCTTCAATCAAGGATGTTGAAGACACGTTCAAAGTGCCATTGTTTGGTTCGAGAAACATGCTGCGAATGGAAGAACGCACAGAAGACCAAGATTACTATTGGATCCTCGACAAAGCTGGACTCCCCTACCCAGAAGCAATTGCCGACCCACAGGACATTGATTGCCTTGTGATCGTCAAACTGCACCACGCCCAGAAGAAATTGGAACGTGGCTTCTTCACCTGCGCTTCCTACGAGGAGTACCAAGAGAAATCGAAGACCCTACTCGCTGAAGGCGTCATCGATGAAGCATCCCTTGCCGGTGCACGAATTGAGCGCTACGTCATTGGGCCAGTGTTCAACCTCAACTTCTTCTACAGCCCCCTTGCCGAAGAAGGAGAAAAATTGGAACTGCTCGGTGTCGATTGGCGATTTGAATCCTCACTCGACGGTCATGTCCGCCTCCCTGCACCTCAGCAGATGACCATGCCTGCCCACCAGCAAATTCCCGAGATGACCGTGGTCGGCCACAACACCGCCACCATCCGTGAATCCTTGCTTGAGAAGGCCTTCGAACTTGGTGAGAAGTTCATCACCGCCAGCAAGGAGCATTACGACCCTGGAATCATTGGCCCGTTCTGCCTCCAAACCTGTATTGACAAGGATATGAATTACTACATTTACGATGTCGCACCTCGTTTGGGTGGAGGAACCAACGTTCACGTCAGCGTTGGCCACCCGTACGGCAACGCAACCTGGCGCAAGCCAATGAGCAGTGGGCGACGTATTGCAATGGAATTGCGTATGGCTGCAGAGCAAGATCGACTGCTCGAAGTCCTCACTTGATTCACTTGGATTGAAAGGCTGTTTTCTGCAACACCTCAAATAGCCAGTTCCCTTGGTCAAGCCATGAGCAAAACATACTTTGTCAACTTTGTATCTGAACCGAAGAACGATCTCATGAAGACGATTGTTGGGATCGCATGCACCGCAACGGCCATCAACGAAGGTCACGAAGTGAGCGTCTTTTTCGCTGCTTCTGGAACTCGATTGCTCGATGCCAAGTTCATTGAGGAGTTGGACCAAGAAATGGGGCCTGATTCGAAAGCAGTGACAGAAATGATGAGCGTGATCACATCGAAGGCTGTTCTCTATTGTTCATTTGCCTCAGTCAAAGCAACACTTGGACATAGTGAGGGCGATGGCGCACTCATTGTCCCCGATGAAAACATCAAGTGGAGTGGACCCCCGGGCGTTATCGAACTAAGTTCGGCATCTGAAATACAATTGGTGTATTGAAGTTCAAAGCTTGTGTTGAACCAAGTGTCATTTTGACAAATTTTCCAAGACACGATGTGCTAACACTTTCTCTCAACTGAGTTTAACCTTGGAATCCAGGGTAGTACTGTTGGGTGTAACCCAATGCGTCAGCAGCAGGGTAGCCTTGGGTGAGGAGACTGTTGTAATACTCTCTTGCCGGATCAGCCACAGGCGCAGGTTGGACCGCAGCAACTGGTTGTTGAACTGCAGCAACTGGTTGTTGCACCGCAGGTTGGGCTGAGAAATCAGGCATGGCTACAGCGGGCTGGGCGCTCATCGAGGGCATTGCTGGCATGCCGCCAGGGGCAGCTTGTGTCCAAGCCTTTTCTTCGTCCTGACCGTTGCGACCGCGCAGCAAAAACGCACCACCAAGAAGTGCTGCAATCAGCAAAACTGCACCGATACCGTAGGTCACTGCAGATCCGCTTGATAGGGTATCCGAGGAGGAATCTGCTTCCTTGATCCAACGAGTTGGGTCTTCGACATACGCATCAGCACCGTCAGCGATGGTCCAATCAACGCTCGGGTTCGAATAACCGTCGCCGTCTTGATCGTAACATCCAATTCGATCTTGAGTGGAGTTTCCACGACCGTTAATGCACGCATCAGCGCCATCTGCAACGGTCCATTCGGCATCCGGGTCTGAATATCCATCGCCATCTGTATCTGCGCAACCAAGACGATCGATTGTCGAGGTATCCCTCACAGTCGGGCAGTCATCTGGAGTGACTCCAGTTGGGTTATCGCCGTAGCCATCAAGGTCTTCATCAGCCCATTGTGTTGGCTCCGAAGGGAATGCATCCCCACCTTGGATTGGCATCCAGTTGATGTCCGGGTCTGAGCGGAGATCGCCATCGCTGTCGAGGCACCCATAGCGATCAAAGGTCGAAGTCCCAGCTTGGTCCGGGCATGCATCAGGCTGGAAGCCCGACTGATTGTCACCATAGCCATCACCATCAGCATCGGAGTGTTGGGTCGGTTCTTGTGGGAACGCATCCATCACGTCATACCAGCCGTCGCCATCAGCGTCAGGGCAACCGACCATACCGGCTTGCCATGAAGTGCCTGCCTTTGTTGGGCATGCGTCTTGCTCAGTCACTTGGTCGTTGAATTCACCCGGCCATGAAGGATTGCGGTCGGTCCACGAATCATTTGCCCAGTTGTCACCATAGCCATCTTCATCAAAGTCAGACCATTGAGTTGGATCGTTTCCAAAGGCGTCCGCACCGTCTTCTGTGGACCAGAATCCATCGGCGTCCGAATACCCGTCTTCATCAGCATCAAAGCAACCAAGGCGGTCTACGGTCGATGTTCCTGCTTGATTTGGGCAATCGTCAGGAGTCGTGCCGAGTGGGTTATCGCCAAAGCCATCTAGGTCAGCATCGGTCCATTGAGTTGGGTCGTTATCGAACGCATCGTCCACATCAGCCCAGCCATCACCATCTGCATCTGGGCAGGCGTTCTTGCCGCCAAGGGTCGAAGTTCCAGCTTGGTTTGGACAGTCGTCAAAGTCGTCGGACCAACTGTCGCCGTCGGAATCAAGGCACCCTTGAGTACCGTTGACGGACGTGCCAGAAAGGGTTGGACAATCGTCACTGACATCGTCAAACCCATCGGCGTCGTCATCCAAATCCTCGTCGCTGTCTCGGCATCCATCGCCGTCGATATCCGTAGCGGAATCAGAAACCCAAGTTGGGCGCGGAGGATCATAGGAAGTCCATTGGCAGTTGTCGTCAACGTCATCGATTTGATCGTTGTCGTCGTCGGTGTCCTCGACGTCGTCCTTACATCCGTCATTGTCCCAATCCGTTGATGCGGAGGGGTTTGCAGTGTCTTGGCCGCTGGTCCAATTGAATTGTCCACCTCGAGGGCACAAATCTGGGAAGTTGTCGGTGAGACCGTCGTTGTCGTCGTCGGAGTCGCACGCATCGCCCTGGCTGTCGCCATCGGTGTTGGCCTGAGTTGGGTTTGAGGTGTTTGGACAGTTATCGGCATAGTCTGGCACGCCGTCCACGTCTGCGTCTTTCTTGGAACTAGGATCGAGCGACCATAGCATGGCATCCCAACTGTTTGCTGCAGTGAGGGAAAGGGGTCCCTTGGTCATGGTGCCACCACCAAGACCACCACCAACGGTCACGATATCAGATTCGTTAATGGCAATGGAGTAGAGCACCTCATAGGCTGAACTGCCCGTCGTTTCCATCCAATCCCAACTGCCTGTCGGGGAAATACCCGCAACCATTCCGTCGATATTCCCAGCAACAACAGCCGTTTGAGTCCCGCCTGTGAAGGTTGCATCAATGACGTTGACAATGAAAACTTCGTCAATCGAATTGACAGCAATACCACGAACGCTGTCCACCGAACTGCTGCCACCAGTGGTCGCCCAACTGCTCGTGGCAGAGAGGGTGCTGAACGGATTTTTCATGATGAAAGCATCTTGCTGCCCCTGTGTGGCTGTGATGGACCAGGTACCAGACGGGCCTGAGCCTTGCAGGGTTCCATCGTACAATCCACCCATGTAGAGGTCATCGTTCATGCTCATGATCATCGAAGTCAATTGCGTGTCTTGGTTGGGGGTTCCCATTCCAGCCAACCATTTGACGACACCAGAGGAATCGAGGTTCAAGAGGAAGGTGTCACTGTTGCCAGATGGACTGTAGGAATTGGTACCGAAGATCATGTTGCTAAATGTCACACCACCAACGTAAATGTCGCCCATTGAATCAACGGCGACGCCATTGACGATTTGGTTTCCAACGCCTCCACCGGAGGTAGCCCAAGTCAGTGTTCCTTGAATCCCGTTGAGTTTCGCAACGAAGACTTCTTGGTCTGAAACATTGAACGAAGTGCCACCAAAGTCAGTTTCACCTTGATGGACACCTGTAACGATGACGTCGCCATTTTGGTCGATGGTCACGTGATCAACTTGGCTGAATTCTTGGGTGTTGTTCACAACAGTTTGGAACGAGTGGGCCCAAAGCCACTGCCCGCTTGGGTCGGTCATAGCGATGAAGCCATCCGCAGCTCCAGAAGCGATGGTGATCGAACCAAATTGAATGGCGCCGGTGTAAAGACCAGCAACGACAACTTCGCCACCCATGCCAACAGCAATATCACTGAAGATGGAGATTCCAGGGTTGCCTTGCATGTTGTGATTGGCACCTTTGACGTACTGGTATTGTCCAGAACTGTCAACCGCTGCGATGTAGAACTCTTGACCATAGGGGCTTGAGGGTGACAGCGTTTTTGTTCCGAAAGTCAACGCTTGTGAATTGCTTGTGTTCCAAGTTCCACCAAAAGCGTACATGCCGGGTGCGTATTCCAAAGATTCGACAAATTCTGCACCAGAGGGGGTGCCGCCGGCAACAAGCATTGGGTTTGCAGTGTTGGCACCAGCTTGGAGCCGCTGAACGGGGCTAATGGACTCTAAGACAGGGTTTTCATTCGTTTCTTGAGCGGGTGTTGGTTGCACCATTGGCAACAGCACAGATGCGAACATCAAGACAGTCAAAAAACACGCAGCGGAGCGAAGCCAAGTGGTACGCATAAGATTGCCTTGAGCCCAAAGGCAATGAAGGCTTCCATTCAATGTCCAAGAGCCTTCGAGGCCCCTTCGGGGTGGCTAAACTTCACTCGAGGTTCGTTTCGAGGGTGAGCAAGTCACTGTCACCAGCATCGATGATGCTGATTGTGGAAACCGCGAACGGCTTACCACAAGCGACTCCGAGTTCACGGTTGACCATCGTTGCACGGAATTTTGTCACTTCTGGGTGACGTGCGTGCAGATCGTCTACGTACTCGGCCGGACAGTTTGCGGCCAAAATTACGAGTTTTGCTTCGCCGACGGCGCAAGCGTTGAGCGCTTGGCGTTGGCCAAATCGTAGGTTTCCAGTTGCAATTGCGTTTTTCAGTTGTCTGCTTAGATCCATATTTTATTCCTCCATACTCCACTTTGTTTCTCATGGTTGGACAATCACTCAGGGATGTAATACAGTTCAACACTGCCGGTTCCCAATGAGATTGGCTGTCCGACGATAATGTTCTCTGCAACACCTGTGAGGTAATCTCTCTCACCGATAATACCGGCTTTGAGCAAGTGGTTCACGGTGACTTCGAACGCGGCACGAGCAAGGATACTGTGCTTGGTTCCTGAAACACCGTGGCGGCCGATTGCACGGACTTCACCTTCTGAAGTCATGACGTCAGCAACCATCAACAGGTGGCGAACATCGACTTCGAGGCGAGCACCGTCAAGGGTCGCTTGTAGTTCGTTAACAATAGCTTGGCGAGCAGCCTCAATACCAAGGAAATCGTAGATTTCGATGATGTTGTTGGTGTAGGTGCGTCGGCGATCGATAGTTTCGATTTCGCTGACACGAGTGAGGTTGGAACCGATGGTCGAAAGGTAATACTCACCGGTCTTGTCATCGAGTTGCACGTTGGCTCGCTCGATGTTCGGAATACCCTTGAGACGCATGTCTCGGATTTTCTCTTCAAGTTGGAGTAACATGGTATAGGATGGAGGGTTCTCTGCCAATTCAGCGAGATCGTCCACCGAGTGAACGCCTGGAATCAAGGTCAAAGTGCCCGGGTTCTTTTCCTTATCAGGTTGAACCAGCAATCGAGTTGCTCGCTCCAATTTGTCTTTCACTTCCAAACCAGTCATGTTCTTCTGCTTGAGGTTGCCCTTGTTCAGCTTGAGCACCAGTCGGCGTTGAGCGACGTCAGTGTCCAGGGACGCGATGTTGACGGTGGTTGTCACTTCAATCGCTGCAGCCAACTTTTGGGCAGCGGTTGCGCTCATCCTTTCGTCTCCTTTGAGGCGGATGGTCATGGTTGGTGTGTTTGGCACCTTTCGAGCATCGACAATCTCGATGATACGAGGCAAACCTTGAGTCACGTTGACCGTTGCAACACCCGCATAGTGGAACGTACGCATGGTCATCTGTGTGCCTGGCTCACCGATGGATTGAGCGGTGATGATACCTGCTGCTTCGTAGGGATCGATGCTGGCTTTGTCAAGTGCGACAACCGCTTCGTTGATCACTTTCTTTGCTTGAGGCTTGGTCAACTTTTTCTTTCCACGAGCGTGGATAGCAACGGTGAGGTCGTGGTAAATTCGGTCCGTAAAGCGGGCCGATCCATTCTCCTTAACAGCTGCAACGAGGGACTTAAAGACCGGGTCTTCAGCCAATTCGTCTTCGAAAGTTGCGAGTTTCTTTTCAGTTTCATAGGTGTCAAGGTCCGCAGCAGTCTTTGCACGTGCGGCCAATCGACCCTTTCGGCGCTTGATGGTGACCTTGGTGGTCGGTCCAGTGTTTTCGCTGTTGGCGTCGCCGCCCTTCTTGCTTGCTGCATCGATGATGTCTTTCATTTTGGCAGCGGTTGCTGAGTCGGTTTCACACAATTGAGCGATTTCACCGGCGGCGAGGATCTTCACGTCGTCCCACTTCTTGTCATCTGCAAGCGTGTGAGCAAAGTTCTCGGCAATGCCCAAGTCCATGAGCTTCTTCTTGGTTGCACTCTTTACGACCATCAGAGGTCACCTCCGTCGTTGTCGACTTCCCCATGTTCGAGGTCATCAGCATCGATACGAGTGGTTGTTGGTTCGTACGAATCACGGGCATCAAGAGTAGCCCCTTCAGTACCCAGTGCTTCATCGACAATCACATCGATGTTGAACGGGGAACCGTGCACACCACGGGATGGGTCAATACCATCTTCACCATAGCGGAATTGGATGATTCGGTTTGCCGTGTTACGGACAGAAAGCATGTTGTCGTCGTACACCTTCAAATCGTCCATTGCGTTGATCAGTCGGCGTTGCATGTATCCAGACTTTGCAGTACGGACAGCAGTATCGACCAGAGATTCACGGCCGGAAACTGAGAGCATAAAGAACTCCGTTGGCTCAAGACCACGCTTGAATGAACTCGAGATGAAACCACGGTCTGCAGCTGCACGACCGCCACGGCGGAAGTGAGGCAAGACACGGTCGTCGTATCCACGCTCAAGTCGCTTTCCACGAACCTTTGCCTGTCCAATGGAACCAGCCATCATGTTGAGGTTGTCCATTGAACCACGGGCACCGGAAATGGCCATGTTCACAGCAGCGTTGGTTGAACCACTCTGGAGCAGTTCATCCTTAGCAATGTCACCAGCTTCTTGCTTTCCTTGGTCGAGGATCATCATGATGTTTTCTTCAACAGTTTCGTTGATGGTACGACCAGGACGTCCTTCGACTCGCCATGTGACTTCCTTTCCAAAGCCTTCGTATTCATTGGTCCAAACGCCTGG
>DAFX01000063.1:0-2844 GCA_002495535.1 Euryarchaeota archaeon UBA433 | reverse complement strand
TTGAGTCGTCATCTTCGCACGTCTTGCCGAGTTTGTTCTCCACTTCATTCCCGTAGAAGTCGGTGGTGGTGAGTCCATCACGAATGAGGGACTGCAATTGAGTCATGTCCATGGGCTTTGCTTTGTGGCCTTCAACGTTATTCGAGTTGATTAGACGGGTGTCGGTCCACTTGCCTCGGAGTGCTTTGAGTTCAAGTTCGACCATTTCACCTGCATCGATGTTGGCTTGAACAATTTGCTCAATGGCGGTGTAGGAGAGATCTTCATCATCGATTCCAGTGGTGAATCCAAGCGATGTGCACGCAGCAATCGAAAGCCGAGTGAAATCGTCAAGGAAGCGAGCACCTTCTTCGGGTCCGTTGGTTTGAACGATAGCATCCAGCAATCGTCCGTCTTCTGCACCAATCGCACGCTTGTCGAGGGTTCCTTCGACCTTACCGTCCTTGACGACAACTTCGTCGTTCGAACGGCTGCGGAATCGCAGGTGGATGTTGTCAGGGACAATCAAAGAGATGATGTCTTGGCCACGGAAGCATTCCTTTCCGTTTGCGTCCTTGACAATCTCTGGCAGTTCACCCTTCCAGTTGATGCTACCGAGCATCTCAAGACCGTGTCGACGGTTGATGAGGGTGCCAGGGCGACTCAACAGGTAAGCACCTGAGATGTGGTCGTGAATTCCACCGATCACAGCACCGCCGTAGCGAGGTGTGAGGATGTGTTCTTGGACACGCATCAGGATCTTTGCTTCTGCTCGTGCTTCTTCAGATTGAATCACGTGCAGGTTCATCTCGTCACCGTCGAAGTCAGCGTTGTACGGGGTACAAACGGCCAAGTTGAAACGGAAGGTGTGACCTTCCATAACTCGAACTTCGTGAACCATCATCGACATTCTGTGAAGTGAAGGCTGTCGGTTAAAGATAGCAACGTCACCGTCGATCAAGTGTCGCTCAACAAGCAGACCTGGCTTCGGGTTTCCGTTGCGGTCAATGGTGGACAAGCGATCTTCGACTCGTGTTCGGTCGCCCCATTCATCTGCAGGGCTGCCACAGTGAGGGCAGGTGACCTCGAGGTGCTCTGGAAGCGGTTCTGGGTGAGCCTTGTCGGCTTGTGCCAAATCCCACATCCAACGGTGGTGGAGCTTTGCCCGTGGGTCATCATCAGGGAGGCGGTGACCGTGTTCATCTTCACCACGCAAATTTGCGATGGTTGCATGGTCGTCGACCACATACGATGTTTCCGACGTTCCGTCGACAGCGATGTTAATCTGCGGTTTGATGACCAAACCAGGTAGGAAGTTTGGTGCGGGAAGCACGGAGTGTAGGTCGAGGCGCTGGGTGGTCTCGTCGTTACACTCTGGGTTGTGGCAGCGGAATCCAGCGTTGATCAAGCGGCTGCGTTGGTTGATTCGAACACGTCGGTTGTCACCACGGATGATGTAATTGACACCTGGGTGGACGTCTGGACCGCGCAGAATCATCTGGCGCATTTGTTCTCGGTTTCGAGATGTGACACGGATTGGCACGGTCAGTTCCTTTGCAATCTTGGTTGGCACACCAACTTCGTTGACACCGAGGTATGGATCTGGGGAGATCACAGATCGGGCACAGAAGTTGACACGCTTACCGGACAGGTTGCTACGGAATCGGCCTTCCTTACCCTTCAATCGCTGAGTGAGCGTCTTGAGGGTTCGACCAGATCGGTGACGTGCTGGTGGAATTCCGGAGGTCTGGTTGTCGAAGTAGGTGGTCACGTGGTACTGGAGAAGTTCCCAAAGGTCCTCAACGATCAATTGTGGAGCACCGGAGTCACGGTTTTCACGAAGTCGCTGGTTGATTCGCAGAACGTCAACGAGCTTGTGCGTCAAATCGTCTTCAGAGCGATCTCCACTGTCGAGGGTGATCGAAGGACGGACGGTGATTGGAGGCACGGGGAGCACCTTCAACACAATCCATTCTGGACGGTTCTTCTTGTCCATTCCAATGAAGATCAAATCTTCGGATGGAATTTGCCCAAGCCATTCACGGACGTCACGAGCGTTGAGCTTGCGCCATCCCTCGTCTTTTCCGCCTTGACCCTTGGGGTCTTTCTTTTCCTTGAAGGTCGTCGGCTTGTCCAAAGCAATCTTGCCTTGAGCCTCACCACAGTGCATACAAACACCACGGCTTGAGTGAGTGGTCGTCTTCTCAACTTCCTTGATGATCTTCGAAAACTCGGTTGATCCAACACCGTGCTTGACGATGATATCACGAATACGGGTTCGGAAGTAATCCTGCTCGGAGAGTTCTGGGTTGGATGGGTGGGAGCCGCCTTCGCTGTGAAGCAAGATCTTGCTGCACTTGCTGCACGTTGCCTTGAGGGCGGTCTTGATGAGGTTCACGAAACCAATGTGCATGACCGGCAGTTCGAGTTGAATGTGACCGAAGTGGCCAGGGGATTCATCGTACTTGCAGTTGTCAGTTGGGCACACCAATCCAGGTTCAATAACACCCATGTGAGGGTCCATCAAACCTTGGCGGTAAGCGTGTCCGTCGTCCTTGTAGGTGTCTGCTGTTTTCACTTCGACAGCGGACATCTTACGGATTTCAATAGGGTCCATCAGTCCGAAGCGAATTTGTGCAATTCGCTTTGGAATCATTGTGCTTTTTTGGCTCATCTTCGGTCCTCCAGTTCGAGTCTCATGGCCACACCTAAACTCTTCATCTCATCCAAGAGCAGCTTGAATGCGTACGAGGTTTGCACCTTGTACACTTCAGCGCCGTCGCCATGGATAGGGCTGACGTAGGTTCTTCGCTTTGGATCGTACCAAGCGATGTGTCCAGATTGAGCGCAGACGTACATGTCAAT
>DAFX01000105.1 GCA_002495535.1 Euryarchaeota archaeon UBA433 | reverse complement strand
GGCATCGAATACTTCGGTTTGTACTGGCACTTTGTCGACCTGGCTTGGGTGGTTATCTTCCCAGCATTCTATTTGTATTGAGGTGAGATTATGGGAGAGCACGCAAATTTATACATGGGCAAAGACATCTACTTTTGGAACTTCATCGTCTTGATGGTGTTCACTCTGTTTGAACTTGGAGCAGTTTTCTTCGAAAAGGTTCCAGGCACAGATATTGACATCAGTCGCTCGGCTGTTTGGGCCATCCTCATAGGCGTGGGCATTGTCAAGGGCTACGGTATCGCAGCATTCTTCATGCACTTGCGAGATGAACACAAGTGGTTCAACATCACCTTCTTGTTCCCTTGGATCTTTGTTGCTCTAATGCTTTGGGGCATCGGGCTATCCAATCCAGAAGGCGTCACTGGTCTACCAAGTTGGTGCACGCCAGATTGGTCGTATGCAACGGAACGATAAAACGAATCGGCATAACATTGAAATCAGTTCCAACAGGGCGTTCAGCCATGTTCTCCAAGCGAGTTTTTGCTCTTGCCGTCTGCCTAGCACTCTTGGTGGCGGCAACACCAATTTCGACGGCGTACAAGGGGCACCAACTCTCACGAAACGATGTGGTTGATTTTACCCTCACAGACCAAAACGGTGAGAATTTCACCTTCTCCATGCTTGATACAGACGTCACCGTCGTATCGTTCATCTTCACATCGTGCCCAGATGTGTGTCCTGTCATCACGCAATCCCTTCGCCTTGTCCAAGAAGGCCTTTCCACTGCTGATGCAGAACGGGTTGGGTTCGTTTCCATCTCTGTTGATCCAGATCGTGACACGCCTGAAGCCTTGACCGCCTACACGGAGCGCCACGGAGTTTCATGGCCTCACCTGACGGGGGATAAGGACGTCCTTGCAGACGTCTATGGCAACTTTGGAATCCTTGTTGATCAAGCCGTGATCGACGCTCACATCGAAGTCAACGATGACCCGACCGTTACCTACGTGGATACTTCGGGAAATTCGACAGAATTGATGTTCAGCCCAACAGGGTGGGAACTTCATCAAGCCATGGCTTATGATGCTGAGTGGGACATCAACGCAACCGATAGCCAATATGGTCACTACATTACCTCCATTGAGGGCATCGAAGCGCCCTCAGATTACTCATGGTATTGGAGCCTCTTAATCCACAATGAATCCTCTATGGCATGGGAGGAAGCCAGTGTTGGGATCGATTCTATTGATGCCCTTGAACATAATCAATTGGTTTGGGCGGCTTCAAACGCCAACACCTCTCTGCTTAACGCACCGGCTGATGAAAATGCCAGCATGCAAATCCTATTTCCCGACAACACCACTGCCAACCATAGCATTGGTGGTATGAACGGGTGGCATCTTTCAATGGGTGCTTTTGCAGGCGCTGAGATCAACACCTCGATGCCCGCTAGTCAATTTGGCCATTTCATGGAATCCATCAATGACGTAGCAGCTCCCGCTGATTATTCCTGGTGGTGGCGCCTTTCGACGTGGAACACCACGAGCGAAGCATGGGATGCTGCAGAAGTCGGTATGGACAGCATCGTTGAACCAACCTACATCGCATGGTCACCAAATTCGACCAATCTTTCAGACATCCCGCCGCCAGGTGCGACCCTGCGCGAAGAAGTTGAAGCAGGTGTATGCAACGACCACGGTTGGGAAATGGGCTCGGGTGCAAGCAAGCACTGCATGTGCGATGAAGGCTATGAGTGGGCTGAAGACGACCGCCTATCATGCGTTTCAACCGACCCAACTGCAATCGATTATTCAGTCGGGCACTCGACCATCACCTACATTCTGGAAGGTATGACGCCAACCGTAGCGTGGACCGGAGATTCCTGGCGCGCTGAAGACTTCCTTGTCGACGTCGAGGGTGCTCTTGGGACCTCAAGTGACCCAAGTTCTCCGGCCGGGTTGCCTGGAATGACCACCGCCCTCACCCTCTCCGCCCTTGGATTGGCAGCTGTTGCAGTTGCACCTCGTCGGGACTCTTTGGAGTGAACAGCGCAAACTTCTGAGCCGAAAACGGTATCATGGGGTGGTGCCCCGCTTGGTTTGTTGCAGAGATCGCATAGCCCGGTATTGCGGTGGACTTGAAATCCACTGTCTCCTAGACACGGGGGTTCGAATCCCTCTCTCTGCGCCTTTTTCATCCTCAAACAGTCAATCCCTTGACGCGGATTGAAGGGAAGAGTTCTCAAACTAAAGCACCCCTTGGGCAAATATGCGCCGAGGTGCCTTCGCCGTTGCCCTGATGGGACTCATGCTGCTCGCGGGTTGCTTTGGTCCTTCAACAGCCTCTTGGGGCGCCGGGGATGGAGCGGTCGAGGTTGATTTTGATCGCGCCTCTTCCAGCCTCACAAGCACCCTTGGTCCAGAAAAAGTCACCGTGGAGGATTTGCAATCTGTTGGTTGCTCACCCGGTGAAGAAGAGTTGGGGGTCGACAAAAGCCAGGCCATCAAATTCACCGGCTATCTTGCAGCGAGTCAAATGTACGATGCCCACATCGATCAGACTGCTGATATCAAGTACGGTATCACCACGAGCGTTGCTATTCATTCCATGCCGTTCAAGCAGGCAGCTGCGATGATCGAGGGCGAGGGTTCCCGCGTTGATTTGAAAGAATGGAACGATCCACTCAATCCCCAAACCGGTGCCGGGTCGGTCGATTTAGACGAAATAGATGCTGATGAAGACAGCCGATGGTACATCCTTGGTCTGATCCCCACCACTGAGCACATCCAAGACGGTCTGCTCTCCTTAGGTGAATGGCACCAAGCTGTCACCGTTGAGGGGTACCTGGTCGCCAGCAATGCCAGCAATGCCTATGGGTACCACTCCAGTCAAACTGCCAGCGACGATTGCACCCTCTTAATCGGCAACCAAAATCGAGAGCAACTCTTCGTCATGGTCACTGGCATCAAATTAGACGGGGCGGTGGTCACACCAAACGGTGAAGCTGACGATGAGTGGGTCCACGGCGATGTGCCTGTGCTCGGCCGCACAGGTTTTGTTATGATGTTCTTCGTTGTCGGTATCGGTGGCGCTGTTTGCGCTTTTATCCTCTCAAAGATGTTCGTGATGAAGGGTGCTCGCGACACCATGAAAATCTTACTCGGTCAAGCAGGTATGGATCACATCAAGAAGGTCAAGAAAGACGTCAAGAAAGCCAAAGCAACTGGGATGACTTCGCCAGCCACCCGCAAAGCAGAACAACGCGCTCAAACCAAAAACAGCCAACCTGAGAAGAAGAAAGTGGACAAGGTCGACGCTCTCGCAGGTTTTGATTTAGACAGCGTCCTTTCTTCAGATTCTGATTCTGCCCCTCGCAAGAGTACGGGCGGTGGATCGTCCGTCGTTGTTACGGATGCGGCTATGAACATGGAGCAAACCACGACTCAACAACCCACAGTCCCAACTTCCAATGCCAACGTTTGGGAAGCGCCAGCGCGCACTTCAAGTGCACCTACCAGTGTCGTTTCCTCGCAACCAGAACCGGGACCGCGCGAACATTTCACCAGTGTAGCCCCAACTCGTTCTTCTGCTCCGGAACCAAAGCCAACCAAGAAAAAGGCAGTCAGAAAGCGCAAGGCAGCGGTGGCAAAACCGGTTGAAGCTGAACCTGAACGCCGGCAACCGGCTGCGAAACCTCAGAAAGAAACCTTCCAAGAAGAGGAAGACTTCTCAGATTTCTCATTCTGATTTGGGCACGCAGATTTCAATTGCACCGGGAAGCACTTCCATCTTCAACGGTGTGGAGCCAATGTTCTCACCATCGACGTTGATGGCTGTGGGATTTGGTGTTTCGATCGAGAGTTCTTTGAAGCGGTGATAATCGACTCGAGGGTGGAACACGTGCCGCCCTTCTTTCTTGAGCATACCAAACGCCTTGAGAACGTCCCTGCGAGTCATTTTCTTGAGGATTCCAATGTCCATCAGCCCGTCATCAAGCGATGCGCCAGGTGCCAAGGGCAGCATTGAACCGCCAGTTTGACTGTTTTGAATCAAGAAAAGAGTGTAGTCGTCTTCCATCGTCACGCCATCAATGGTGAGGGTCGCTTGCCTGCGGTTGTTGGCCATGATGGCCATGAGAATACCAACATCGTATCGAATCGGCCCCATCCACCGCATGCGTTCTGCTTTGATGGTCGAATCGACACCGAGGCCCCATGTGACGAGGTTGTGGCTGTAACGAACTGTCGTACCGTCTTCGGCACCAGGCAACCCATTGACCATTTCCACTTTGGCCAAATCCAAGGACTGGCGCGCTCCGTTCAAGATCGCCTCAACCGCTTGCTCAATTGGACCAATCCCCAAGTCGTTGGCCATTGAATTGCCAGTGCCTGCTGGGATTAAGCCAAACAGTTCTGTCTTCTCAGCGCCGATTCGCATTCGTCCAGTGATCACTTCTGAAAGGCTACCGTCGCCACCAACAACGGCAAACACATCGTTCGCCTTCGCTTCAATTCCTGCTGCGAGGAGGATCAGGTGGCCGCTGTAAGCGGAAAAATAAGTCTCTACCTTGCACCCTTGTTCTATGAACAGCGCCTTCGCCTTCTCTCCGGTTGCCCGCCCCTTCTTGTTCCCTGCGTACGGGTTAACCAGGAGGTGGATCCGTTTTGCGATTTTTCCTTTCTTTGCTTTCTTAGAAAACACTTGAGCAAAAACAGGTTTGTGTGCGCCTTTCTTTTGCGGCGTCGAGGTGTCTGCTTCGAATTCAAGGACAACAGGTGAGGTCGCATTGCTGTTGGAGGCCATAGTCCCAAGAGGGTGGTTGTTGGTTTGAACCCTTTCCCGTTTGTCACGAATTATGCCTATATTTGAAACGGGTGAATATCTATTCATTTTGCATAAACAAACAAATCACAACTCCATCGTCTTGCAGCCTCCCATTTTACCCCTGTCCGGCGCAGGACGAAAGCAAGGAGTCTTGAACCAGACCGTTGTGGAATCACCATGGCGAAGCCTTGGAGTGATGATGAACATGCGTTCATGTCACGCGCTCTGGCCGTCGCAGAACGGGGCAGGGGCAAGGTAAGCCCCAATCCACTCGTAGGATGCGTCTTGGTCAAGGATGGCGAAGTGATCGCTGAGGGCTGGCACGACCACCTTGGAGGACTGCATGCTGAACAAATGGCGATTCACGATGCGGAAAAAAACGGCTTTTCACCAAATGGTGCTACCGCCTATGTCACGCTCGAACCGTGCAATCACTTTGGCCGCACCCCGCCTTGTACAGAGGCATTGATGTGGGCAGGAATCAAGGAAGTGATCGTCGCTCATCAAGACCCTAACCCAACCGTACGTGGTTCGGGCCTTCAAGTGCTTGAGGAAGCAGGAATTGACGTCCGTCAAGGCCTCCTTGAAACAGAAGCTCGCGCTCAGATGCGTCCTTTCATGCATTGGTGCGAACATCGACGGCCAATGGTCACAGTCAAGTTGGCAGTCGATTGCAATGGCTCAGTTGATGACCGCTCAGCGCACGCTCAACGTTTCACCTCTGAGGCTTGCCTCGATGAAGTTCACAAGTTGAGAATGGAATGCGATGCGGTTCTTGTTGGGGCAGAAACGGTGACTCGGGACGATCCGTCTCTCACCGTTCGCAGGATTGAAACAGATCGTCAGCCACTCCGAATCGTGATAGACCCTCACCATCGTATTCCAAAATCCTCAGTCGTTCTCACTGACGAGCATGAAACATTGCATCTGACAACGGGATTCCGCGGCCTTGTCCCCTTGCTGAATCAATTAGGTGATCAAGAAGTGCAACGTTTGCTTGTTGAAGGTGGACCCACAACCGTTCACGCTTTCCTCGAAGCCAAACTGGTTGACGAATTTTTCTTGGTTCAAAGCGATGTCGAACACGCCCAACCAGTCGCAGCAAACATCTCTGACGAGGTCCTTCTTCGATCGGGACTGGTACGGGGTGAAAACCAACAGTGGGGCGAAGAAACCGTTCAGCACTGGCGCCGATAAAGCGCAAACGCGATGCGCATTCGCCTTGGGTGCTGGTGGGCGATGCAG
>DAFX01000091.1:11729-12755 GCA_002495535.1 Euryarchaeota archaeon UBA433 | reverse complement strand
ACAGAAATCCAATCGAGTTTCTATGACTTTAGTTGGGCTCCATTCTTGTGGGCGGTTGAACATCACGACGGGCTCACCTACGCCTCTTGTATTTCCACAGGCCTGTATATCGTACAACTCGAGGCAGATTTACCATACCTCGGCACCCCAATTTGAGGTGAAGCCATGCAAAGAATTGTTACAGCGCTTTTTCTCACCCTATCTTTGCTTTTGTCCGGCTGTTTTGCACCAGAATCATTCAAAACAGAATCTCAATTCCATGGAGAAGATATTTCTCCAGTTGTTGCAGTTGATAATTTCACCCTTAACAATGCCACCGGGGACGCATGGAATTTTGGACAAGAAACCGATAACAAAGTCGTCGTCATCGCCTTCCTTTTCACCAACTGCATCGATATTTGCCCAATTGTTACTGAAAACCTTCGGTGGATGTCCAGTCAATTAACCGAAGAAGAACACAATGCAACGGAATTTATCACCGTCACAGTTGATCCGTGGCGAGACGATCCCGACACGATGCTAGCATGGAAAGAAGGACGTGGAACAGATTGGACCCATCTGTCAATTAACGACGTCAACAATGAAACTCAACTTGCGGCAATTACAGACGTATGGGTTAACTTCGGCGTTGGCCTATGGATCGAAGAAGCTCCTTCGGATGTTGGTGAGAACAACAGCAACAATACCAATGAAAGTGGCGAAAGCGACAGCGGGAACAGCACTGAAGAATCGAGTGACACCAACACAACAACGAGCGGGCGACACCACCCCGATGCCTACAGTGTCAACCACAGCACGGGAACAGTCCTTGTAGACCACACTGGGCTTCAACAAGTTTGGTGGGGCGATAATGACTGGTTCCCCGAACTCGTCCTTGAGGACGTTCAAGCGCTCATCGAAGCCCGGAACGCTGAATAAAACTCACAGTTCATTCGGAACAGGAGTTTGATCCATATGCAGGAATGCATAGACTGCCCACCACGTGACAATGTCCCATGAATGGGCTAAATTGTTAATTCCAGTTGA
>DAFX01000091.1:1367-11338 GCA_002495535.1 Euryarchaeota archaeon UBA433 | reverse complement strand
CAAGGATAGCCATCAACAAAACGAGCAATCCAGCACGAGCGTATTGAGTTCGCATGATGCGCGGTATTCCCTTTCGTTGTTGAAACCAACGCGAAAATATGCATATATCGTGCCTAGAAAATAAAAAACAACAATTCCGTTCCCCGGAAAACGAATTCCTAGAAAGGGCGAACGGTTAAGGGGGGACAGTCGTCCGGTTTGACCATGGCAACGGTTCGTTTGGACCAAAAGAGCCGGGCGCTCACCCGGGCAATCCCCGCCTCATTTGACCAAGCATTGGCCAAATTTTTCGGCTCAGGCCCTACCGACCTCAACCTCGCTAAAGTCCAACATCAGGCGTACCGAGAGGCCTTGCTCTCCGCAGGCGTCGAGGTGACGGTGTTGCCAGCAGACAACGATCTTCCCGATTCAATTTTTGTTGAGGACCAAGCCGTTGTAATCGACAGCCACGTGCTTTTACCAGTTCCAGGACACCCCTCTAGGGTGCCAGAACAACCACCTATTGCAGACTTCGTCACCCGTCAACTTTCAGGCACTCAAGTCTGTCGAATGCACGGCGAGGCTCGTATGGATGGAGGCGACATTATCCGGCTTGGGGACCTCTTCTTTGTCGGGCGTTCCTCAAGGACCAACGACGCAGGAATTGAGGAATTACGAGATCTCCTTACCCACTTGGGCCATGAGTTGCGGGTGGTCGATATTCCCGGCCACGCCCTCCACCTCACCAGTGTTTCTTCAACGCCCACAGATTCAGTTATTTTTGCACCTGAGGGCTACCTTCCTCTCGATGCATTTGGGGATCTTCCAGAAGGCTGCGAAGTGAAATGGATGCCAAACGAAGAGGCTTACGGATGCAACACCATCGGCCTTCCAAACGGCCAAGTTCTCGTGGCTGATGGGTATCCAACCGTTTTGGCGGCGGTTGAAGCGATGGGGCTCGAACCCGTCGTTTTGGACATGAGTCAAATTCGAGCAGCAGACGGTTCCCTAACCTGTTGTTCGCTGTTTTACTGAACCATTCATTCGAACCGGTTTCGTTCATGCCATACCGCGCCGTACCATGCGGTCAATTGAACTGCAGCATCTCGCTCGTTTACGACTTGATGTAGGTTGTTTTCAAACACCCCCGAGCCAAGGCTGTCAGCAAAAACAATGCCCTGTTCGGAAGACACCAGATCCAATGTTTTGGTGTGATCAAGGTACACGCCTATTTCGAACATGACAAAAGGCGCCCTTGTGCCAGTCAGCCCTTGAAACATTTCAGAAAAAAGAAAACTCGCTAAATCTTCTGCTGTATGAAACGAGCACAACATCGACAACGTCTGCATCAAACCATCTTCGGCAGGGTCCAATGGCGGTTCAACATCGCCGACGAAACGCGATTTCACCAAAGTCAACATTGGCCTTTCTTCGTCCATACCCCTCCCAAGGAAGGCGCATGAATAATGCTATTCGACTCTTGTAACGACCTACCAGGGAAGGCGCTCACCATCATATTGTATGAACGAACCACTGTCTTCTAACCGCAAATCTTGCACCACGCCGCGCATCCCTCGCACACTTTCTATGACTTCAAGTGGTGCTCGATCTCCCCCCATACTCGTTTTGACCCACCCTGGGTGAAGGATCACGAAACTAATATTGTCTTCCAATGCTTCTTTTTTCATAGCCACGGTGAACATGTTGAGTGCGGTCTTACTGGCCCTATATGCGTAAGAGCGACCCATGTGACAATCTTCAATCGACGCCATGAGGCTGCTGATCATAGCAACTTTTGCAAGCTCTTGATGATTCAATTTTTCGTAAAGCGCCTGAACGACGCGGACAGGACCGAGGGCGTTGATGTCCATGACTTCAAGCGCCCATTTGTCATCGATTTCGGTTAAGTTTCTCCACCGCCCATCGGCGACACCCGCATTGTTGACGAGCACGTCGATCTTAGAAGGTGCTGATTTGGCAAAAGATTCGATGGATTCGACATCCTGAACATCGATTTGATGAATGGTTAAAGTGGGGCATGCTAACATTTCAAGACGCCCAGGGTCACTTCTGTACCCCGCATAGACTTCAAAACCATCTTCGAGCAGCTGTGCCACCCATTCTGCCCCTAATCCTCTATTTGCTCCAGTGACTACTGCGACGCCCATAACCCTTCGAATCTCCACTGCCCCAATAACCTTTCAAGAAGGCACAACGCTCATTGACGCCAACCAACAGCGGAACCTGAAGTCCTATGCAACCACCGGAATGGAAGCCAAACATTCCATTGACACAAACCCCGTCTCCCTGGTGGTTCTGGGGCACAGCGATCTTTCTTGGAGTAATGGTCGGATTTACAGCCATTGGTGCGGCTATTTCAGCCCTCGTCCCTTACGATTACATCGCCAACCAAATCGATTCTGTTGAAGATCCCGGGCCATACCCAGAAGACGGGAACTCAGATGAGCAAGAGCGTTGGAACCAGAGCAAAGAGGAATACGACTTTTCCCAAGCTCTTCAAGAAATGATGACCGGGCTTGAACAGGAAAAACCACTTCATTTAACCATCGCAGCACTCACTTCCACACTTGGCATTGTCGCCATTTACCTTCTTTCCCAACAACACCGAATGGGATTCAACATTGCGTATGCGTGGGTCATTGTTTCAGCCATTGGCCAGATTGTTCAATCGATCAGGATGATTGAATTTTACCAACTCATTCCTGCAGAAGAATCCATCTCCGTCCCTCTTCAGATCGGCTCTCAAATCGGTGGCGTCCTCGTGTGCAACCTCATTTACCTCTCTGTGCTTGTGGTGTGCGCAATCAACAGCAAAGGAATACCGTTCGAAGAGAGTGGTTTTCATGAAAGTTGGCTATAAGACGAGTCATCCGGCCAAAAATTGATACCCCTCCCTCCTAACACCACAGACATGCAGCCCCAAGTGAACCTTCTCTTTTCCAACACTGAAACCATCCCCGGAATGACCATCACCCAATCCATGGGTGTGGTTTCTGGTTCCACAGTCCGTGCCAAGAATGTCTTCAAGGACATTGGCGCTGGTTTGAAAAACATGGTCGGTGGGGAATTGAAAGCGTACACACAACTCCTTCAAGAATCTCGTAACGAGGCACTCTATCGGATGCTTGTCGATGCTCAGGCGCGTGGAGCCAATGCCGTTGTGAACGTTCGATTTGCTACATCATCGGTTTCAGGTGGCGCTGCTGAATTGTTAGCGTACGGCACAGCAGTCACCGTTCAATGAGGCATCAATATGGAACTTGGACTTCTGATCGCGCTTTTTGCAGCCCTTGCGCCGTTTGCGCTTTGGGCCCTCAGTTTAGGAGGGACACTGATCTATCAGCCGGCGCAAAAGAAAGCCTTGTTAGAACGAGAGGCAACTTCTGCCAAGTCTGGCGATTCATTGAGCACCCTTAGCAAACCATTTGCGGGTAAAGAAGTTCAGGAGTTCGAACTGGTCATGGCCAGCGTCGTTATGGGTCCGAGTTGGATTCAAATCGTTATTGGCGGCATACTCAGTCTGTTTGGGGGGGAGATTAACACATTCACCAAGATCGTTGATTGGGCTCGTCGTGAAGCAAAGCAAAGGCTACGTGAACAGGTTGCGAACAAGGGATTCGACGACGTGATTAACATGCGCATCGAAACAACGGTCATGAGTAAAATCAGAGGTGGTAAGGACAAGACCACCGGTGTCGAAATCCTGGTCTACGGTACCGCTATCAAATACTGAAGGGAATTGACCTCCAATCGACCCAATTTAGGGGTGGTGTTCTTGAGGGGCTGGCACTTGGGTTAGAGTGATACTATGGCTAAATCTTCTGAAGGAGGCTCGTTTTTTAGAAAATGGACCATGCGTCAATATTGGAGAATGCAACAAAGCCAGGCTGTTGTCGGTTTGTTGCTTTGGGGGACGACCATCACCCTCCTCGTTTGGCCTTACTTGTCCTGGCGCTTTTCTGAACAATGTTCGGGCGGAGTTTGCTTTTCCGATTCTTTTCTCGGCATTCCTTCCACCTACATCGGCCTAGCGGTGATTTTCTTCTCCGTCATGTTTGCCGTTCTTTTGATTGGGTTCCTGTACGACCGAGTGTTTTCACTGTGGACAGAATGGGCAGCCGTTGCCATGGAGCGAAACCCATACGTCACCTACGCCTTATCTCCAAACTGGGCCATGATGATCGCTTTGCAAGCTGAAACGCTGAAGCGAACCTCTCCTGATGACGCGGAGATGGTCGCCCAAGCAGATTGGTACCTCAAATGGTGTGAAACTTACACAGAGGGTGAAATGTTTGCCCGTTCAGTGCAACGCTGGGACGAAGATATGGGAGAAACCCCGACGTTTTGGTTCACCAGCGATGAGGCCATGCAGCGGGCACGTGAATCAATTTTTGATGATGAAGCCTGAAGGCCATTAGCCAGTGATGGCCTTAAGCCACCGGCGCAACATTTCGACCAACCCTTCCTTGCGGAAGTATTCCCCTGTCACGGGATCGTACCACGTACCATCGCCTTGCCGAATTGGTCTGCTGTCGTTGTAGTAACCTCCATGATTCTGGTGATGCCTCATGTGCCGTGGTTGGCGGAAGCGATTGAACCCGGAAAACCCCCTTCTTGGTTTGTAGGCGCGATTGAATGTCGAAGTTCCACCGGCTCGACGACGGTTAGAAGACCGCCCTGAACCCCTGGCCCCGCGAGGTTTGTATGTTCGCCTGCCCCGTGAAGAACCCATGATTCTTGGTAGGGCTATTGGAATTTAAAGCCCACACCGAGCCAAAACCTCCTCGGGCCAATTTTCTATGAACGTTCATAGAAAGTCGCAAGGACCCCTCAAAGTGATGCGAGATACCCTTCAATATCGACCAATACATCAGGTTCATGGGCGTATTGGTTTGATGGGACCGCAATCATCACGGCCCCCGGGATTTTTTTGGTCAGTTTCTCTATGTTTTCAAGCCCGTGTAACTTATCAGATTCAGCAGCAATGATTCCGCAAGGCACGGAGATTGCGGAGAGATCATGAGGGAGTTCATAGCCGATTAAACTCCTTGCTGATAATCTAATTCGTGCAGCATTTTGAGACAATAATGTCCGCTTGTATCGAATTCTTTGCCCCTCTTCCTTGACCTTTTTTTGCACCGCCCAGACCGCCATCTTGATGGTGAATCTCAAGAAGAATTTCGGCATCGGCGTCTTGATGAAAAAGCGAGGCCAGAACGGCATCTTAAGATCAAGGTTTGGTGCGACGAAGAGGGAACTTCGCGCATCCACCAAATCCCGCTGTAACGCTTCAATCAGAATAGTGGAGCCTAGAGATGACGAGAACAAATCACACGAATCATCCAATTTGAAATGCTTCATGACATTGACCATGTCTTGGATAAAATCCTCCATTCTAAAATCCGTGACACGCTCTTTTTTTGTGAACCTCGCACTCGCCTTTTCCCTCGTTTCAACATAGATGATGGGCCGGCGTGTCGCCCACTCAGTGACCAAAGGGCGCCACCCTTCAAAGACAGACCCCCAGCCCGGAACCATCATCAAAGGCCGCGCCTTTTGCATGGTTTCGTTTTCCGGAGTCCAGCAGAGAACCCGGAGCGAAACATCGTTCGAGACCTTGACCCATTCTTCTGAACAGGTGGACCCCAAAAGGTCAGGTGCGCCCTTCCAATGTTCATCCATTTGATGCGAAAGGGGCGGTCCCGGCGGATAAGCGTTTAGCCGGCTTGTTGGTGTTCGGCCAGCGCTTTTCGATGCTTTTCATTCAATCAACCGCGCCATTTATCGGTCTTAGGAGTGCAGAGGGCAGGATTCGAACCTGCGAACTCATAGAGACTGGGACCTCATCCCAGCGCCGTTGACCAAGCTTGGCAACCCCTGCTTCAGCCGTCCCTTACACCGCGCGTATATCAATGACGCGACAAGCCTTCTTCAGCACCTCATTTCCGCTCAATCTTCATGGAAAATTGCTATTTCGTCCAGTGTTTTCCGATGAATGTCCGGCACCATCGCCGCCTCATCAGGATACCCCACAGGCATGACCAGCAGAGCTTCTTCATGATCGGGCCGCTCCAAAATCTCGCCCAAGAACTTCATTGGAGAGGGGGTATGTGTCAGTGTAACAAGTCCCATTCGGTGAACGGCGTTGATGAACAAACCGGCAGCAATGCCACACGATTCTGTTGCGTAATACGTTGGCCCCCACTCCCCATTGCTTCGAATTCTCTTTTTTTGCTTGAACAGAACCACGATCCAAGGCGCATCAGTGAGATGGCGTTTCACGGCATCAGTTCCAAGCGGAGCCAAAACTTCAGCCCAGGCCTCCGGCATCCTGTTTTGGTAGGTTTTCCGCTCCTCCTCCTCAGCAGCGTCACGTATTTTCTTCTTGAGTTCGGATTTGGAAATGGCCACCCAAGTCCACGGCTGTAAGTGCGCTCCATTGGGGGCGGTCCCTCCAGACTGAATGGCCAACTCAATCAGTTCTCTCGGGACTGGTTGTTGTGAAAAATGACGTGTTGTGCGGCGTTTCTGGTTCTCGATTAAAGCGTCGTTAGCCCTTCTCAACATCTCGTCTTCATCGAGCTTTGACCATTCGAGGGGAACGAAACCATCCTCATCCATAGACCCCCCAAGAGCGATGCGCCTATCATTGCTTTTCGCAGATGTCAACGTTCGGGCATGCGCCCACGCATCCGCAACCAAGTTTCACTGCTAAACATCAACGCGTACATCGCCGCCAACCATAATGTGGGCCGGCCCCACTGGCTCGCCCCCACTGGCTCTGGCAACAACCCGTTGCCAAAAGCGAGGAGTACGCACAACCACACCAAAGTGAACCCGTGCAACCCCCACCTCACACTTGACATGATTTGGGAAGAATTTGCTTTCATTTCGGTGATTTCAACATCGGTTAATACCGCGGTGACCCCTTTCAATTTGTCCAACGCAGTGCCCCCATTCCATCGAATTCGACCGAGCCGGAAACGGCTCAGAATTTCGATGGCGGTAAACATCGTAACCCACACCACGACCACTTCGAGAAACGGTTCAGCACCCCTTAGATCGAGCGATCCTTCGACCGACCAAATCAACAAGCCCCAAAGCCATGACACCAACACCAACTGAAATGTTCTGGCAAATCGAGTGATTCGGTGAAGCAATTCTGCGTCATGGGAGAGCAACATTTCAAGCGCGATGATCAATGCAGTGGTTGCGGACAAGCCGACGCTGATCAACAGCCACCACCAGTCCAGGTCACCATCGCGCCATGCAAGCATAAGGGCGACCATGGTCCAACCCAACGCAATCACAGAAGCAACATTGGCGGTAGCTTGCATGGTGTAGAGCGGATCCCGCCCGTCTTTGAGCACAGCAAAGCCCCCCATCAACCGCGTTTCAAACGCTGAATCATCCACCATTCCGTGCCCAGCGGCAGTCATGCCCCCGACGGCCTTTATTCGAGCGTTTCCAACAATGGATTCCGCCTCACCCTGGGCCCATTCGTCATCTAGGCCGCCGCCATTCCACGAAGATCCACGGCTTGCTGCATGAGCGGCCCCAGCCCCTCGGTTTTTGGTGTTTCCAGCCGACCTCGTCTTGGCCCAAGCCCGAATTTCATCAGAAATTATTGTTTCAACTTGATCTTCATTGAGGGGTGCACCGTGGTCGGTGTACAACCACCGGCACTGAATCGGTACAGGGGCAGGGTCGACGTCAGGAGCAACCATCTGGAATTGTCCCGGGCCGAGGGTCGGCAATTGCGCAACGAGGTCTTGATCCCCACCGCTTTCTTTCAGCAGATGACGTACTTTTTCTACATCTTGCGGTTGAGTGAAACGCCCAATGAAAGTGGTGTTTGCCTGTGCGAGAATTTTGTAATCGACATCGCTCACGTTTTGTGTAGCAAGAACACAAGCTACCCCGTACTTACGTGCTTGTTTGAAAATGAGTTTAATCAAATCCTTTGCGGGGGGGTTGCGAGGATGTGGCGGGAGATAGGGGGCCACCTCATCCATAAAAAACAGCAATTTTAGTTCCCCTTCAGCGGGTTGCTGAGTCAACATCCAATCGTAAAGTTCTCTTGATAATTCTTGAACGAAATATTGTTTCTGTGCCTCATCTTGAATGGTATTTAAGTACACAATATTGAGTGGTATTTTTCCAGGGATTGCGGGTTCAACAAACGAATCAATGTCGATTGGAACCCCATTTGAAAACAACAGTTGATTGACGCCAGAAGAGTAGGCAGAGAGCCGACGGGCCAGTTCATTCCGTTTTGTTTTCGGCAAACGCTCCTCAAAATCAGCAAGGCGGTGTTCGATCATCACCTCTTCCCAACTTGGAATGTCGGGCTTTTCTTCACCCTCTTCAACCTCATAGAAACACTCTGGATACAATTGTTTGGTGAATTCCAAATTTGGTTCGCGAACAACGCGCGCCAAAGCCTGGAAATCACTGACATTGAGGCCGTGCTTTGTCCCTTCGACCAGCACTTCATAGAGAAAGGGCTTGACAATTTTTCCCTGTGCCTTTTCGACGTCGTAGCCGGCGAGGCTTGTGAAACCTGCAGCAACCATGTCCCATGCCGTGATCGCTTCCTCTGCATCAAGATTGGAAGGGGGGGTTCGAAAAGGGTCGATGCACAACGGCAAGCCCTTTGATCGCAGGGGCGTCCAAATTCGAACTTCGCACATATCCATGAGCCTCTTGGCTCTCGCAAGGTCGCCACCTTCCGCTTCAAGATCCGCTGGGTCGATGCCCAAAGCCAAACGCGCAAGATCGCCCTGGGGGTCAATGATCAATGAGGGGATTTTTGCCAGTGCCGCCTCTTCAATGAGCGCCTTTGCCATGACGGTTTTCCCAGATCCCGTTGAACCAAGCATGGCGGCGTGGCGGGCAAGAACCATTGATTTGATATCGATTGGCTCTCCAGTGTCTCTTCGGTTCCCCAAATACATCCCTTTTGGCTTGTACCGTTTCGATTTACTAGCTGCCTTTGGCGCAGCGATGGCATCGGGCGAAAGAATCTCGTCAACAAGGGCCGCGAGACTCGGCTCCTCTGGCGAGGCGGGGTCTGCCGAGAAACCATCGTCGGAGGACACCATAACGGGGCGAAAGGCGGCAGGGGTCTTGAAGACCGCGACCACCAGAGGTGCTGAGAAGCAGACTCAAGGGGGTCGGGCGATTCGCCAGAGGTATGGAGCGCATACCGACAGGCCGCCCCACTTGGACGCCTCAGATGCGTGCCGCTGCTGTTGCCGTGCTTGACTCAAAAAGATGGGTCAAAGGCCCGCAAGGAAAAGCGTTCGGCGCAGCCTTTGCCGCCTACACCGGGGCACTCACGGCGGCACCCTGCCAGAACGGGTCCTCGGCGCTATGGGCCGCCTTACGAATTGCTGACATCGGTCCTGGAGACGAAGTCATTGTCCCTTCCTACACTTTCATTTCTACCGCAACATGTATTCTTCTGGTGGGGGCAACCCCTGTCTTTGTTGATGTGGATCCTGAGTTCTATTGTCTCGATGTAGATGCCGCAACCAAAGCCATTACGGCCGACACCAAAGCGGTCATAGGCGTCCATTTGTTTGGCCACCCCTACGATCCAAAACTGATCGAACTTTGTCAACGCCACGACCTTGTTTTGATTGAAGATGCCGCGCAAGCACACGGCGCAAATCAAAACTTTGACGACGGCTCAAAGAAAGCCGCGGGGTCGATGGGCGACCTTTCCTGCTTCTCCTTCTTTCCATCAAAGAACATGGCCGTTGGTGGTGAAGGGGGGATGCTCGCTACAACCAACGAAGCATACACCGCGAAGTTAACCGCGATCATCAATCACGGGCGCAGTCCAGAACTGCACGCGATGGAACTTGGCAGCAACATGCGGATGTCCGAGGTCGCCGCCGCCATTGGCCTGGAACAACTGAACCTCCTCGATACGTGGGTGGAACGAAGACGCCAGATCGCTTCAC
>DAFX01000091.1:0-981 GCA_002495535.1 Euryarchaeota archaeon UBA433 | reverse complement strand
GGGGCCGAACACGCGTGGCACCAGTACTGCGTTTACACTGAACACGCCGCCGCCTTCATGGCGCATTTGGACACCCTCCAAATTGACACTCGCCAGTATTATTCACTTCCAATCCATCAACAAAGCGTGTTTTCCGCCCACCCTCAACACACTCATCACCTCCCGGTGACTGCTAAATTGGGTTCTTGTTTGGTAGCAATTCCAATCATGCATGAATTATCAGATGATGAAATTCACAGAGTGTTGGCCGCCTTAACATCATTCAATCCAGAATAATACGGCTGGATCTGTATGCTAAATTTGAATTGGACCAAGCAAGGTTTCCAGTGATTTCCAACCGGACCCACTCGGGCAGTTCAACAGGTTGCTCAATGTTCTGGAGTTCAATCTCTGCAAGCACAAGGCCAAGTAAGCCACCTTCGAATTCATCAATTTCCCAAAGCATCCCGTCAGATCCCCGCCATTCGTATCGGGTTTTTTCAACCCGGGGGTATTCTTCGAGGGAGACAAGGGCCTCGCCGAGGGCCCGTTCGATAGGCCATTCCAATTCAATGGCGCTTGCATTTGTTCTTCGCCCTTTGAGGGTGAAGACAGTTCGTTCGTCACGGAACCTCACTCGCACCGTCCAGTCCTTTTCGGATTGAAAAAGAACCTGCTCTTCTTCATTGAGGCGTACGATCGCAGCCCCGCCATAGATCAGTTCAGATTCAGAAAACACCAATTGGCCCTTGTCGAGGTAAAATTGTCGAATAGAGGTGGAATCGCCATCTTCCCTCCACGGTTTGTCCCCCTCTCCGTTCACGAAGAAGCGCCGTTCGATTTCCGTATATTCGCTCATATATACGGCACCCAACCCAGTTCTTCCCAATCACCGCTCTTTCTTAGTCCCACCGAATGTCCAATTCCAACTTATTCGTTTTGTCAAATCAATGAACCAAGTTCTTGAAGAGCGCAAGCGCCATGTCGGTCCATGAATGGCAG
>DAFX01000059.1 GCA_002495535.1 Euryarchaeota archaeon UBA433 | reverse complement strand
CGGCTTGGTCCAGGTGGCCCACCGGATTTCTTTGGAGGTCCGCCAGATTTCTTGGGCCCGGGTGGTCCAGATGATCGTCCGGGGGGGCCCGCTCGAGAAGGGGCCTCTACAACTTCGTCTTCATCTTCAAACATGGCGCCGCAGTGTGGGCATTCATTGTCGCTTTCCTTGACGAGTCCGTCGCAGATTTCACAAGCGAACATTTCCTCATCATCCTCGGCTTCTTCGCCAAGGTTTTCGACTTCTCCGTCTTTGGAACGGAAGATGGTCAGAACTGGGCTGAGATCGAATCCTTTGAGGGCGAGTTCAGTTTGAATCGCATGTTCGAACGCTTGCTTGAGGTCATCGGGTGTGTCCAAAACACGCCCATCATCGACATAGGTGACATTGATGTTTAATTCTTCACCCTCGACCTTCGCCTGGGGTGTTTCCACGGCAACGCCCCGCTTTCTCGCAACTCGGCGAACTGCCACTTCGCACATTCTGCGTAGAAGCGCTTCATCAGGGGCATTGGATGGTGCTTGTCCAAGGGCCCCTGCCATGATTTCTTTTGCCGGATTTGGGCCTTCGCTTCGAAGGTGTGAGGGGAGTTCTGCACCGAGGGACGCAAGGACATTCGTCGCAGGCGTTTGATTCATGTTGAGCCACTGGCTTCTGCGTTCGTCCTTCATTGCACGTTCGGCTTCAGCGAGGCGATTCACCATTGCATCAGTCGGTGATGCTGATGGGTTGTTCGCCACCATGGTGCCCCCCGGAGTGAACGGGGTGACATTTGCAGGGTTCTTTGCAGGCGCCTCACCGCTGGAAAGTGTTGGACCTCGCATTTGCTGTGGAAGGTCAGAACGCGCCCCTCCAACAACATTTGTTGGGGGTTGCCCTTGAGGAGGGAATTGACCCATTTGGTTTGGCGGCATGCCTTGTTGAGGTGGCAGACCTTGGTTCGGTGGGAATTGATTGATCTGATTTGGGGGCATGCCTTGGTTTGGCGGGAATTGGTTCATTTGGTTAGGTGGCATGCCTTGCTGCGGAGGGAATTGGCCCTGAGGAATGTTTTGTTGCTGTTGCACACCCATGGCAATTTGCTGGAGCACTTCGGGTGGTAGCCCGCCTGCTTGACCCTGCCCCATGTCGCGTTGTTGACGGACAGCTTCTCCGGAAACTACACCGAAATTTCGTCCGCCTGTGACCTCTTGTCCACCAAGTCCGACCGACCCAGTGTTGGCGAAACTTCCTGCACGGGATGTTTCTTGGCGAGCACCGCACTCTGGGCAGAAGATGCTGTCATTTGGAATCTCCTCCGCACATGAGCCGCACTGCATACTAAACACCCCTCATAATGCGGCTGGCTTGACTTGAAATAAAGTCTTGCTTGCATATCCCGTCAAACAAGCGTCTCCTTCAACTGGTGCCCTTCTCGCCATGTGGATTGGTTTAGGGTTTTTGATGCCGAGGCAATCGGGGGAGAGAACACCCTCCCCACAGGGTCAAGAACACAGAGCATTTCGCAACGCATGGAGGGGCTCGTATGGCGGTGCTTGGCAATGAAGAAATTGATGCCTTGCTCGAAGCAACTTCAAGATCCTTCTATCCTACCCTGAAGTACCTCCCCAAAAAGACCCGCGGCCAAATTGGTATGCTGTACTTGCTTGCTCGCGTTGCCGATACCATTGCAGATTCCAAACACGGGGACACAAAAGTGCTTCTCGATCTCCTCGCATCGTACAACGACGTTGTTCAGGGCCGTTCGACTGAGTTGCCGGAATTCGCTGAAATCGCTGCGATTCAAACCAATGAAAGCGAAGCAGAATTGCTCCGAAACATTCCAAAAGTCATTGATGGGATTGCGTTCTATAGCGAAGAGGACCAAGCGAGAATGCTTGAATGTCTGGAAGTCATCGTTGCTGGGCAAATTCTCGATCTCGAAAGGTTTGGGACGGCAAAGGAAGGAGGAAGCATTTCGGCTTTGAACAACGACGAAGAATTGGATGACTATACCTACAGAGTTGCAGGCTGTGTGGGTGTGTTTTGGACAAAAATGTCCCTGGCCCACCTGATGTCGCTCTCACCGGAAAAGGAAGCTCTGTTTTTCGAAAAAGGGATCCGATTTGGTAAAGCGCTTCAGATGATCAACATCTTGCGTGACATTCCTGAAGATTTACGCTTTGGGCGCTGCTATATTCCTCTGGAAGCTCTACAACGCCACGGTCTGGAGCCAGAGGATCTGATGGATCCTTCAAACATCGAACGCTTCAGACCTCTCTATGACGAATACCTCGATCTCGCCAATGACCATTTTGATGCCGCTGTAGAATACATTGGCATGCTCCCCGAAGGCCAATTCAGACTCAAAGCATCCTGCATGCTTCCGGTTCTCATCGGCCAACGTACCGTCACTTTGTTGCGAACTGGGAACATCCTTGATTCCGAGGACAGAATCAAGGTTACTCGGGACGAGATTAAATCCTACGCTCGCCGATTGCTTCGAGCCATCCTCATCCCCGGTGGAGTCAAGCGCCTGCTTGAAAAGAACAGAGATTCACCAGAGTGAATGTTCTTGGCGTACTTTTTGCGATACGAAAAGTGTGAATCTTTGATGAGTTTGTAAAAAATCCTCCTGACCATTTTGTATGGTGTGAACAAGCATTTACTTACTTTTTTCGTGTTCATTTTTATGCCTCTTTTGGATACAAAAAAACCACCTTTCGTCTCAGGTGAATTGGGGCAAACATGCGTAGGTCTCAAAAAGGGGAACTGTTGAGCCCCAAGTGGTCAACATGCTTGAGCGCCGGAAACCACTCGATTTGCTGTTCCCCCTCAAGGGGAGCGCTACGACTCGAGTCGACGGCGAACAAAAAGACTCTCCAACTGCATTGGATCACGTTCGTGCAGGTGTGATGCTTGCTCGAGACGCTGTGAAAGCCGTAAGCGTTACGGCAATGGAAGCGCTCCGAGAAGGTGCGACATTCATTGGTATCGTTGGTGAGAAAAACGAACTTGTCGATCCCTTCGAACACCTCGATGCTCCAATTTGGTCGGATCGCCCACCTCAAGAGTTGATGAAATTGGCTTTCCGCTATTGTGAAGAGTTGACAATGAGGGAAGCAGGGAACTTTTACCATTCGTTCAAGTATTTGCCAGACGAACAGCGCAACGCAATGTGCGCAGTCTATGCCTTCTGCCGCCGTGCAGACGACATCGCAGATGGCGATTGGGCAGACCGCTTCCCTGGCAGCCAAGGCGAGATGGACCCTGAAGCAGTTGCATACAGAGAACAACTCGAAAGCCTGCAAGATCAAGGGACCATTCTTGATGAAGAGGCATACCTGAACAAAATCACCCAGTTGTTCTTCTTCCGAAAGAAACTCTCCACCTGCTACACTGACGTGTATTCGACGGATCCAGTCTTCCTCGCCTTGAAGGAAACTGTTGACCGCTATTCAATCGGACGAGAGGTCTTTGATGACCTCATCTCGGGAATGGAGGACGACCTCTACAACAACAGGTACCGAAGTTTCGATGAACTCTATGTGTACTGTTACAGGGTCGCATCCGTTGTCGGCCTCATGTGCATCGAAATTTATGGTTATGAAGACCCAAGGGCAAAGAAATTCGCAGAATCTTGGGGCATCTTCATGCAACTCACTAACGTGCTAAGGGACGTTGGTGAAGACATTCAACGGGATCGAGTTTACCTTCCTTTGGACGAACTTGAATCCAATGGAATCACTGAACCCGAATTGGGTGAGCAAGTTGTTCTCAACAAGCAGTGGGAACCCTACTGCAGAGATTACGCCCGAAGAGCACGAAGTTATCTTGAAGAAGCACGTCAATTGCTTCCACTTCTCCCACGCAGAACACGATATTCACCTGCGGCCATGATTGCCTTCTATGACAAGATCCTCCGCCAAATCGAAAGGCAACAAGGTGACGTATTCACAAAGCGAGTGAAACTCAACAAGGTTCAGAAAATCAGCCTCGCAGCTGCCGTTTACATGCGCCACAGAATGCTTCCTGCCTTCCTCGATCCGCTCTGGGGTGGACTTGCTCGAATTGGTCTGCTTCCTGCAGTCTGAAGTTCAGGCTGGTGCTTCTTCAGCCATCGATATTGATGTTCCAATGCGAACGCTTCATCCAACCCGTAGGGTCTTCTCGTTCGAAACACAACTGCGATGCGCTATCACATGTGCAAGAGGTAATGCTCTTGGCGGTTGTTGATGCAACGGTTGCCACGCGTTTGGCGAACCCGCTGAATGGCCTCTGCCATGGGTAGACCTTGCCACCACAGCATCAGGGCTACAAACATCCCCGCTCGACTCATACCGCCCATACAATGAACAACAACTAATTCACCATTCGGGATGCTAACGGTCAGTTCATGAATTACCTCGAGGCATGAATTCAACCACGCATCAGTAGGGGTTGCGGAATCCGTAAGAGGAATATGGTTCCAAGCTAGCCCTGCTCTGGCCACCATTTCTGGTAATTGAGGAACTTGGAGCACGTGCATGTCTTCATCGGTCACAAGGCTGATTAAACGATTGACGCGAAGGTCCACAAGCGTACCAATGTCGAGGGACAAATCCCTGTTCCATCCCCCGGTCATGGAATGGGGCTGGTATTTGCCAGGGCACAGGGTCATGCCTATACGACCGCCTTCTGAATTGAGATCAACCCAAGTGACGTACAACGGATGAGTGAGGCTTGTGCGCATTCAAACTCCCTCCTCTCGTAGACCATAGGTCCACATGGTTTGCCAAATCTTGAGGCAAGCGTCATGGTAAGTGTCATCATCAATGCTCGCTTTGAAGTTGTCATACTCCATGCTTGCAAGGTAATGGGAAAGTGCGCGTTGAACTGCCACTCTGTGGACGACGACGCGGTAGCGGTAATCGGCTGAAAGGAGAACCGTTGGGGTCAAGTCTGGGAACAACGCTGCGATGTGCTCTGGGTGCCGAGCGCGAACCAACAGGTGCATTGGTTCATCGCGATGAGCCACAATGGAGACGAAGCCTCCAGAAACGAACAGCCACATTCAGGCCACCTCCATGCCAAGAGCGTCAAGGGTGTGGGAGGTTGTTTCGCCTTGCGCGGTTGACTTTACGGCCTCAGCAGGGACTCGAGTCACACCGGTTCGGAGAAACGTCGCGGTGTCGATGAGCAACTCAAAACCCCAGTGGGCGTAAGCAGCCACATAGACCGCAAGGTTGCCGAGTGCAAACTCATCGTCGACAACAAGGACAACGCGGGCGGTCCTCTCGCTCAAGGCCTGGAGCATGAGCCCCATCTGAGAGTACTCGTCTGCAGCATCGGGCCAGCCCATGCGGTTTGGGTTGTGGATGGTGTGGCGAATGAAGCCGATCCATTCTTCCTTTAGGGCAATGGTCATCTGTCCTTCGCTGAGCGCTGGAAGGGTAAGGCTGGCGTCGTTGGCTAGGGTGTAGGTTTGTTCTTGTCCGATCATCTTGGTTCTCTCCTGTGTAGGTACTCATGTATACTATTATTCTACCTTATATTAATGCCTAAAATCGAATGCAGTATAGCGATTATCTGTTCATATTTGTGGGGTGTTTTTTTTGGAATGTTTTCGTCAGGCTAATCCTCGAATGAGTGTGTTTCCAAACTCATGGGCTGAAAGAGCGTGTAATCTTGCAATCTTTCCACCTTCAAGTACCTCCCATTGGAGAATGTCGATCACTTCATCAAGCCAATAATCCCGCTTCATTTCGGTCAAATGACGCCACTGAGTCCACCCTTCTACGCCTTCCAGGTGAGCTCTCAGTTTATTGGCAAGCCCTTTCAACACATTGCGCTTTGCACTCATCATGGATACGCATCCTATTGAATTGAAGCCCAAGCATTTGGTCTTCTTGATTCCATCAACTGTGATAGTGCCACTTGCGGCAAAACCTGCCATTCAGAACCCCTCCAGATTTGTTTCCATGTCCACCGCTCTAATCAGACTAAATGTCGGGTTTTCGATGAGCCCCATTTCTACACCGTCAAGATGAGCCGCCCAAATGGACTCATTGCATCCGTTTGGGCTGTCGTAATCTTGCATTTTATTGAGAATCCATGACCTCTTTTCTGCGTCGATAGCAAATCGAAGGGAGGCGATCCAACTCAATGGAACATTGAATGTGTTAGCAAAGTGTTCGAATGTAAGCATCCAAAATAGTGATTGGAAATGTCGATTAAACCGGCAAAGCTCATGACCCATGTTCCACAATTGATGAACGCCTTGGCTGGCTTCAAATTGTTCATTCAAGAGTTCAACAGCATGGTCAAAACGATGATGGCTCAAATCTAAGGTGAACAGATCCGTAATTTCGTCAGGGAGTCTCAAGTCGGACTGACTTATTTGTTCGTGGAGTTTGGTAATTTTTTCTATTATCTCATTACAGATTACATTAGTAGCGTTCATTCTTTTTCCCTCAATTACCCTTTCTTTTGTTCTTTATAACAGTTTGAAAAAGGGTTTTCGCCAGCCTATCTTTCTCGATCTCAAATAATATGTGCGCTACCAAAGACAGAATCTAAATGACCCTCTTTCTCATCGATTCGACTTTAGAATAAATCGTATCCAGTGTTTCTTTTCTAATGCTCTTCTAAGTCCTGAATTTTTCAAAAAGACATGAATAATGTCGGAACACTGAGCAGATAAATCAAATGATGTCGCCCGATGCTCTCATATATGGATGGATGGTCGGAGGCTCGTTCACCATGAAGCGAGGCTCACGTGCTTGGAAGAAAACCGGGAATCAACGGTGGAAGTGGCGCAAGAAGAAGTTGCGCCGACGAAAGCGTGCTCGAAAGCAAGCCAAGTCTTGATCTTCGCTGTGAATAACATTGGGAGTATAGTATAGCTTGGTAGTATCGCGGGCTCCAGTTGCACGGGAATGACGACGAGTGGGTTTGCTGAAGGTTGATGACCAACTGGAGCGCCGACCCGTTGCAATCCTGAAAACTGCCCATCTGATGCGCAGTTTCAGAAGAAATCCGCTGGGGGGGGTTCAAATCCCTCTGCTCCCACCTT
>DAFX01000104.1:2117-9649 GCA_002495535.1 Euryarchaeota archaeon UBA433 | reverse complement strand
CTCGTCGGTGGCGAAGGTCTTGTCATGAACTTCACAGGACAAGGCAACGTGTGGATCCAAACACGAAACGTCGGCAGCCTCGCTGCAAAGCTCGTTCCGTTCTTGCCAAACCGTGGCAGCTGAGTGAGCCAAACTATTGCTCATGGTGCCCGATGAGGGCGAAGCCAGATGGTTCGTGCGTTTGCTTTGCATTCTTGAACACATCAATGAAATAGAGCCTGTGTTTTTTTTGAACCATGAGCGGTGGCTGGTGGCAGGGAAACAACCCGAATCCCGCAGAAATGCAGCAGATGATTCAACATTTGCAAAACGAATTGGCTCGGGCCAATCATGAAATCGCCATGTTGCGGGGACAAAGGCATCAGAACAATGCCCCTCATGTGCATCAAGCATCGAGGTTTAGATTCATACCGGATTCATTGACGTGGTACGAGCACGATGCAAATGCTCGCCGAATGGGTGGGCATCTTGCCACCATTCACTCCGGTGCTGAGAATCGAGAAGTACAAGCGGCTGCTCGAGGCCAAACCGTATGGATCGGAGGGGTTCGACATGGACACGGCAACGGCCACGGGGTCGATACTTGGCGATGGATCAGTGGAGAGCGATGGTTTTTCATCAACTGGAATGTTGGTGAGCCCAACAATGCCGGTGGGCATGAAAACGCAGTGCAAATGTACAGCAACGGAAAATGGAACGATGTGCGCCAAGATTGGAAAGGACCTGCGGTGTATGAATTTCCTCACACCTATTGAGGAAACTTCAGTTTTCACGCTGCCCAATAGGCCTCAATACAATCGTTAGTTTTCCGAGCGCAGTGCCCTTTTCACCGAGAAATTTTAGTCTCGGCCACGAGACGAAAGGTCGACAAATCGACCTCTTTTACCTCCAATCGAGGCGAAGACAATATAACCACAGGAGAATGGTGGAACCGGAGAGGAAACTCTTCAGGGAAAACCATGAGTTGTTCACTCGATATTCCACTTGGCCCTTCTTGCAGAGACCCAAGCCTCGAAGCGGATTTACAAGCCCGTCTTGATGCAGGCCATCGAATCATCGCTGTTGGCGATATTCACGGCCACCTGGCCACCTTCCGTGCGTTGCTCCATCGACTCGACCTCACCGAGGATGACAGGGTCATTTGTTTGGGAGATATGATCGACAGGGGGCCTGATTCTGCTGGATTGATTTCACTTGTTCGCAGCGATCCAAGAATTGTGTGCATCAAGGGCAATCACGAACTGATGGCCCTCCAATCCATCACGCCTTCCGGCCAAGTCGAATTGTGGCAACCATGGCTCAAACGAGGGGGGAAATCCACGTGGGGGTCCTACATTGTTCGAGCAGAGGGGGATCTTTGGCAAGCAAAATCCAATTTCTTCAACGATGCAATGTGGATGGATAACCTGCCAACCCAAATTGTGCTTGATGGCGTGAGGTTGGTTCACGCTGGCTATGACCCGCGAATGCCTCTGGATGCACAAGGTGAGAAGGAACTGCTGTGGATTCGAAAGCGTTGGTTCCAACATGATGCGCCAGTGGATCCTGCACGGATGGTGGTGTTTGGGCATTCAACGACAACCAAAGTCGGGAAGTGTGCTGGTGAGGTCGCCTTTTCCAGTTTTACCCTTCCTGATGAACGTCCTGCTTGGGTGGCAATGGACGTAGGAGCGTACAATCATGTGTCCCCGGGGATTGCGTCGATCGATCTGAAAACTCAACGCGTGGTGAAGCAAACAACGCTCCGTTCCGAACGATGGTTTGAACATGGAAATTTGACCAAATCAAAAGGGAAGAAACCACAACGATGGAAGCAGGAAGACAACCGCAAGGAGGCTTGGATTGCTGAACATTACGGGCTAGCTGCTCTTCGTATGAGCACACGCAAGGAGCATATTGCTGAATTGAAGGCAAAACGAAGACTTCGAATGGCTGGCGTAGTGCTTGAGCAAACTGACATGAAAGAAGGAGACTTCCCTGCCAACCAAAAGCAATCATTGCATCCAACTCATGAGGGAGAACGAGAGCCTCTCGATTGGGTGCATCATGGGCAACGGATACGGCGTGGACCTGGGACTGAATCCGATCGAAACCCACCTCATCTCCCGGGCCCCACTGGATTCCGAGTTCATGAGAGAACTCAAGTTCGAATTGAGACAAGTTCTCAGATCGATCATTCCTCAAACGCATGGAACGCAAGACGCCGCTCCCAGAAATCGTGACCCGCCACGCTCTACATGGGCGAGATTGACCATTCAGCGAAAGTGGTGTAATTTCCACACTACGGCTTTCGCGGTTGGATTTCGTCGCCAACGCACCGATTAGCACGCCTGATTTTCCGTTTAACGGCACATTATCTAACTTTTTACCGAAATCCGCAGTTTGACTTGCGTTTGACGCATCAACACGAACATTCAAGAGGGTTCACGTGGTTCAGTTGTTTCATGGACAAAGTGAACACCTCCAAGAACGGTCGCCATGCAACAACCCTCGCTCTTCGCGTGGCCGTCATGCGTGTGGTCAAACAGCGCAAAACTCACCGGAACTTCCTCCAAGCCGCTGCTGAAACTGAAGCGCGTTTGCTGGAAGGTCAACCCAATTCAATCTTCATGTACGGTCTGTGATCAACTCACCCAACATACCCACTCCCTCATCCGCCCTGTATGCAATTCCTCCCAAAGGGCGGGTGGGGTGAAGGCCTGTTTGGAAGCGTTCATGGCATTGATTCCTCTCGCAGAACTATGGAGCCTCTTGCCTGGGAAGCGATTCTCACTGCTGGGACCTTCTTCATTCTTGGAGCCACATCGCCCGGACCAAGCCTGATGGTCGTGTTGAGAAACACCCTCATCGGCGGACGCAGGCAAGGGGTAGCGTGTGCCCTAGGCCACGGTTTGGGCTTTGGACTGTATGCAGGAAGCGCTGTGTTCGGCCTCATTGTGCTGCTCGAACAGGCCCCAGATGTCTTTCTCGTTCTGCAACTGTTTGGCGTAGGTTTGCTGGTATGGTACGGTTGGAAAATGTGGCACACCGCCCTCGAAGAGCCTCAAGAAAGCGATTTGATTCCATCGGTTCAAAAGCGACAAGGGTTCACTGAAGGCTTTGCAATTGCGTTCTTCAATCCGAAGATTGCGTTGTTCCTTGTGGCCGTCTTGGCTCAGGTTCTCGAACCTGGCATGGGCATGAACACGAAGTTAGCGATTGGGGGCCTAGGCATGATCATCGATGCTGCATGGTATGTCATCGTCGCCATGCTTCTAACGGGCACAAGAGCACTTGAATTGCTGCGAACCCATGGAACGGTGGTCTACAAGGCGACAGCGATTGCGTTGTGGCTGTTTGCTGCCTCTGTGACCTACTCACTGGTGTGATTATTTTTGACACCGGGGGCAAAGGAACGTTGAACGGTTGCTTTGGACAATGCGCTCAATGGTTCCGTTGCAACCCTCTTTCAAGCACGGGCCATCTTCCCTGTCATACACTTGAAAATGATGGCCAAAGTACCCCAGCGTTCCATCAACTGCTGCAAAATCATTCAGCGTTGAGCCGCCAACAGCAATCGCAGCCTCGAGCACAGCCTTGACTTCCTCGACCAGTCGCTCGAGCTTTTTTGTCGGCTTGCCGTTCTTTCGGACCAGTGTGTTTGATGGCGTTGTTGGTGAAATGCCAGACCTGTGAAGAGCCTCGCAGGCGTAGATGTTTCCGACACCAACGACAAAGCGTTGATCAAGCAATGTGATTTTGATGGCCGAGCGTTTTCCGCGCATGCGTTCAGCAGCGATCGTGGCGTTCCAATCTTCAAACGGTTCGGGCCCGAGGTGTTCAAGCAGGGCGTGAATTGGTTCTTCTGCTCGTTCAAACAAATCCGCAATGCCGAACCTACGGGGGTCTGTGTACACTGAAACGGACCCGTCTGAAAATCGAAATTCCATGTGATCGTGGCGCCCATCAAAGCCAGTTAATTCGCCATACACCGACTGACGAACACCCAACCGATTTGGATTCAATCGTGCCACTTCATCGGGGGTGATGAGGGTGTAACGACCACTCATTCCCAGGTGTGAGAGGAACACTTGCCCGTTTGATAAATCCACGAGCAGGTACTTTGCTCGACGACGCACGCCGACAACAGTTTGACCGGTCAGGTTGTCAGCCATTCCTGAGGGGAAAGGAAATCGTAAATCCTTACGACGCAAGATCACGCGGTCAATTCGCTGGCCAACCCAAGCTTGTTCCAAGCCTGTTCTGACCGTTTCAACTTCTGGCAGTTCTGGCACAGCAATCACTCCATGCGTATGACATGAAACAGCACGTGATTGTCTTCGTACCCCGTGAGTTCAATTCTTTCTTCTACCTCAAATCCAGAATCAAGCAGTTGCTGCTCAACCTTTTCGAACAACGCTGCCTCTCCTTCACCAGTCCATCGTTCGCTCGCAGCCTTGAGTGAAAGCAATCCAGTGCCTTCGAGGTTGAGGAAGCGTCGGCAAGCAGCGATGAAAATATCCACTTGCCCTGCTTGGGCCACATCTTGAAACAGCCAATTCACTTTGGTTGGAAGAAGAACGCCCCATGCAGCATGTTGGCGCGCATCGCCTAGAACGGGAACGAGACCGGGTCTTGATTTCGCCATATGAGTGAGTTCTCGCAAGCAGCGAGGAGCCAGATCGACCGCAACAAGGCGCCCTTTCAGTTCATTGCCCTCACCACACAAATGGTCATGCAAATGGCTGATGGAAGTGCCGTGGCCCGCTCCAAGATAGAGCACCGTCGAGCCTTCTTCGGGAAGCAGATGGGAAGCGTCATTGCGGGTTCGCAAGATGCCTGCACCGAGTTTGGAGCGAGTTGGGTCCCAACGGCGACACTCCATGCCTTGGATTCGCCTCAGGGACTCTCCATAGACGCTGTGGCCCGGGACCGCATTAATTGTCCAGATGGCTTTCCCTTCGCGCAACACACCCCAAGAAAGGGCTTCTGAGCGACGACGGTTGTTTCCTCGGCCCATATCAGCACCTCATTGACGTCGTGAAGGCGGTCGAGGATGAGCGGCTTTGATGGCTTCCACCTTAGCCTCCAGTTCTCGCATCTCTGTTTCGCCCCATGGCGTGCCTTCGAAGGCGTCCATTTTGGCGGCGATACTGGCTCGTGCTGCGACGGTTCGAGCGATTTTTCCTCTGACCCATCGTGGTGAACGTGAGATCCACGGATGCATGAAAATGTGACCGTGCTTTGGTGGTGGTGCCCCTGTTTTGAGGTGGTTGAAGAACGCCTTCTCTGCTCCAAGAACCTGAACGGTTCCAGCAGGAAGTCGTGCCAAACGCATTCGACCGTGTGCTTCCACACATAATCGAGCAGCAAGAAGAGGTCCTAGCAGTGCCGACATAGAGGGCAAATGTTCCTCAGCAAGCGTTCGGATTCCATTTTCCATCCGATCAAGTTGGCCACGGAACACAGCAACACTCGAGCCCCATTCCTTGAGCGCCTTCCATTCAGGTTTGCTCGGTCCTACAGGTGGCAAGTTGACTTCGAGAGTTTTTGCAAGATGTTCAAGCGATTCTGCGCCCCCAACGAGGCGCCCGAGGGGTGAACGATCTTTACCGAAACGAGCCTCTGGCAAGAACAGTCCGACCCATTCGACAAGACGAGCCTCCATGGTGATGAAGGTGCTGCGCAATTCATCGCTGGCCCTCATCAAATGCTCCAATCGGCGATCAGGATCTCCAGCTGCTTGAGCCACACCGCGGTTGGCCATAGCCAAAGCAGCCCCGTCGACTGCGTTTTGAGCAGCCTCGTCAGGGAGGGGCCAATCTGCCTCTGGAAGGTCGAGTTCGCCATGAACACGGGGTTTTGCTTCTGGAAAGCGTTCGAGCAGCGTCATTGCTTCTGCAGTGAGCCCCTTGGCAGCAATGCATTCGAGACGTTGAACGATTGAGCGTTCATCGTAGAACCCATCCCACTGTTCAACATCCAAAATGGTGCCTTCGTCGTTGCAAACAGCAGCAGCCCTCCAGTCGTACCACAGCCACATAGTGGGGCGTAGCGCCGCTCCGTCTTCATCCCTTCCCCTCATACCGGGTCGTACAATCTGGCGGTTGAGGTATTTATTTACGAAGGAGAATAGAATGTGCACAGGGTGGGTGAAGCCAAAATGCTAAGTATAGCCGCATTTAGCCTCTCGATATGTTTTGCCCAGAATGTGGAACGCTAGCATTCCCAAGTCCAAGTGGTGACATTTCGTGCACCAACTACAAGTGTGGTTACAACGGACCTGCCAACGTCATTATCAAAGGCGTAGATGGCAAAGATGTCGATCTATCTAAGGCCAAATCCAGCACACAAGCCAAATCCAGGGTCTATGAAGTGATCAAAGATTCCGACAAACTCCAAGGTGTGCTCACCACAGGCACTTACATGTGTCCAAAATGCGATTGCATGGAAGTGTTTTCCTACCTTGAACAAACACGCTCGAGCGATGAACCAGAGACGCGTATGCTCACCTGCAAAAACTGTGGGCACGGCTGGCGCGAATATTGATTTGCACAAAAAGCAAAGGCTTGGGTATTAAGTAGCGGTTCGGAATGCCCTAAACATGGCAAATAAGCCCATTTTAATCGCTGCAGCAGTTGTTCTCCTCTTGAGCGTAGGTTCCCTTGCAGTTGCAGGTGCAGCCCTCGGAAGTGCCGAGGAAGATTTTGGAAGCATATCAGCTGATGATTATTTGACCGAGGCAGCCACCTCCCATGAAATTCAATACATCGATGAGGATGGATTCGGCAGTGCTGGCTTTTTCATCCTGATCGAAGCCGAAGCAACGGACGAGAACGACGACGGCTTAGTCGACGCCTGTGTGGACTTCCAGTTCACCGTGATGGCTGGCTCCAATGATGTCACAGAAGAGTCATCAGAAGTGGATTGTACCCGTTCAGCAACAAACAAGTTTGATTACGAAGGTGGTGAATTTTACGAAAGAGGATTCTTGGCAGTGGCTAAAATATGCGACACCTATGATGACGGAGGTGGCACGAATGGCGATCAGGAAGTCGCAGAAGACGTCGAATCATGCACTGTTGGAACCGTTTATACGGTTGAAAGTACAACCAGTATGATGGTCTTTGACAGCGACTCGTACGCCATTGAAATGCTAGGTGTCCTCGGAGATTTCTTGGGTGAATTGCTCGGCGGGAGTTGTCTTGGATTCATCGGTATTTGCTGCGGTGTGATTCTTTTGGTGCTCGGCTTGATCGTTGGTGGCAACCAACAAACACCTGTCATCATGAACGGGGGCATGGCCCCTCAAGCCGGCGTGGGCTACCAAGCCCCTGTTGGACAAATGCCAGGACAGCCAATGGTTCAACAATCCTATGCGCCACCGGTGGCTCAACAACCCACACCACAAGCAATGCCGCAAGCTACCGAGCAAGCGCCTGCTTCACAAATTTGGGACCAGGTTGACAACCAGTGAACTCAATCTGGAACGGGAAAAGTCCTCGCTAAGAGTTTCATGAATCATTGAGGGACTAGGCCGCAATGTGCGCAAA
>DAFX01000104.1:0-1765 GCA_002495535.1 Euryarchaeota archaeon UBA433 | reverse complement strand
GTGGCACGACTCAGTAATCGTTCTCGACGCGTGGTGCCAAGAAGTACTGTACGTTTGCAGCACCGTCGTGGAAGGCGAATTTCATTGACAGTGGGTAGTTTTCACCAAAGCCAACCTCAACCGTTTCCAGTGGGCCGAACACCTTGGCCATAGGAACAAGGTAGGTCAGGGAGTATTGACTGCGAGCAGGGTTTTCACATTCAAGCGATTGTAATTCATCCTTATGGAAAGCAACAGTCACTGAATCAGTGGAACCCTGTACGTGAACGGTGAAGGTGTTCGCATCAATGCTGAAGTTCACCAAATCACCGACTTGCTTTGCCGCTTTGAGCGCTTGTGCAAAATCGGCGCCAGTGAGTTTCACCTTGCATGGCAAATCCAAATTTGGCAAGGTCGGCACGTTCATGGTCGAATCATCGAGTGGTCGGATGTTTCGATCGATTTTACCGAGGTTAAGCGTGACGACACCTGATTCTTTGTTGAAAGCCATTTCAATAAGATCGTTTGCCGCACCGAGGCTGACAAGTTCTCTGATCTTTCGAATCTCCAAACCGAGTTTGCTTTCATCGACTTCCCAGGTATCGAACGCCGCTGCGTCAATGTTCATCTGAATCATTGCCACGTGTGACGGGTCGACAACCCGAACTTCCAATTCACCTTCTACAAAATCAAACCGTGCGTCTTCTACAACTACACCTAACGTTTCGATGATTTTGCTCATCAAGTCCTGTCGGGCCGTGACGTTCAACATTTGAGATACACCCCTCTCCATTTTGCTTGCTTCTTCGACGGCTTATGAACTTAACATCTGTGGTGGCTAAAAAGGGGGCGTCGGGCGCGGTTTTCCGACCACCCGTTATTCACCGCGCATTGGGAAGCACATACAGGTTCACCCGGACCATCTTGATATACAAGGCGAACAATTCCCAACCATGCACATGGTACGAGCAATCAATGTACTTACCCTAGCCTGCCTACTTGTTTTGACTGGATGCTTCGGCGTAGCCGATGATACGATTTCCCCTGAAGCAGAGGGGCAAACACCAACGGCCACATCTGTGCCAAGCCATGCACCATCCATTGATGTGTTTCAATATACGCAATCTGGGATCGAAGAATATTGGGTGACAAATATGTCAACAAACACCTCTAGCATCATTGGAGCGAATGTTTCGTTGTATCACGCAGCCATTGATGTCGATGGGGATTTGGCGAATATTGGCTGGGATCTAGATTTAGACGGTACCATTGATTACAACGTCACTGACCACAGCGGTTTCTCAACTGTGTTTATTCCAACATCAGCTTGGCACGCTTACCCCTCGCCACAATCGCAAGCATCTATATTGAGCCAAATGACGAGCATAGCATTCATTGCCATCGATTCAACAGGGAATGCTGTATCTCAGTTCCTTCACATCAACAGTCCTCCATTCACTCCAGGTTACGTATTCGGGATGAGCGGAATGTACCAATTCGGTGCAGAAGACGCTAACGGCGACACAACAGACGGAACTGACGACAACATGGTCCGAGTGACCATGAGCCAAGGCGGCGACCTAAACTGGGCTTCGATCTCAGTCAAGATCTCTGTCGACAACGGCGCACCTGTCACATGTGACAACCCTGGAGCAACTGGTGGCGCATGCGCCCTTGTTGAGTTCGGATCTACCAGCGACCAAGTTTGGTCCGTTGGTGACGGTGTGACCATCGTCGAATCCGGCCAAGACCTCTGCTCCGCAGGTACCACCTGTGAAGTCAAGGT
>DAFX01000026.1:1066-10145 GCA_002495535.1 Euryarchaeota archaeon UBA433 | reverse complement strand
GTCGCCATCGACGCCATCATGGCTGGCGTGAGCGAACGCACGGTGTTGGCAATGATCGACACGGTGACAAGCCCGACTGGGCTTCGAATGCCGTTTGAAGAACTCGTTGAATTGCTCGAAAGCAAAGGGGTGTCCGTGCTCCTTGATGCGGCACATGGCATTGGCATGGTGCCACTTCACCTTGACACATTGGGGGCCTCCTACACAACAAGCAACTGCCACAAGTGGTTGTGTGCTCCAAAAGGCTCCGCGTTTTTGCACGTTCGAAAGGACCACCAATTGAAGATTCATCCCTTGACCATCAGCCACGGTATGACCTTCCCCTTAGGCGACACCACTCGATTCAGGCATGAATTTGATTGGACGGGGACGAGGGACATTTCGGCCTGGTGTTCCCTGCCCGAAACCATCGCTTTCATGTCAAGCATGGTCGATGGCGGATGGAACGCCATCATGCAGCACAATCACGACCTCGCGATGCAGGGTCGGAAGATCCTCTGCGACCGCCTTGGGCTTGTCGCTCCGTGCCCTGAATCGATGATCGCTTGCATCGCCACATTGATGCTGCCTCCCGGGACAAGCGGCGGCATTCCGTTGCACGAACCCGATCCTTTACACAAAGTGCTACAGGAAAAATATGGCATTCAAGTTCCGGTGTGGTCGTGGGATTCACCCAAAGGCAGGTACTTCAGAATCTCAGCACAACTGTACAATCACGTGGACGAATACCATTACCTCGCCGAGGCATTGGCCTCGGAATTGAACATCAAGTGAAGTAGATGGATGTACGCCCTTGGTCGATCTCAACAACCCGCAACGGGGCATTGAATCCATCTTTTCTCAAATCCTTAGCGAGGTTGTTTGACCGCAGGTAGGAACGTTGGGCGGTTCCACCGTTATGCCCGTGAATGAATTCCACTCCAATCACATCTGAATGATAGCTGTTGAGAAGAGTTTCCACAATCGCTGTTTTTGCATCGTGTAACGTGCGATACTCGTGTAAATTGACAACTTTCATGGGGCTTCGAACCTCTGAGGGTTCATCAAATATTCCCATCATCAAAAACTGAACATATTGAGCCCGACCTTCTCGAGGTCGAACTCAGGGTTGGTTGGGTAATCATCCGGAACTTCAACACCGCATTGCTGGTAAAATTGGCGAAGAGGTTCTGCTTTGTGGAGTTCAATGAACGTCTCCCTAGCAATCTCTCTAAATCGCTGCACGCTGTTTGGGTGCATGCCGAATGAATCGTGAATGGTGACGATGGGGCCAAGGCCTTCGGCATCCCATTTGTTGACGATGAGGTGCAGATGGGTGGCGTCGAGGTTATGGATATAGCTCGGAAGCCATTTTTGCTGCATACGCTTTTTTTCCTTGAGTTCATTGATTCTTAACTTGAGATTGATTGTTCCTTTTTTCGGGTGACCTGGATCAACGCTGAGGTATTTTATCTGGCGAGCGCCCTTGAAGTACTCGCCAACATTGGAATATCCTTGCTGTTTTTGCAATGTGCAGATCTGTGTTGTCTTGTCGTTGTACCTGTCCTTTATTCTAAGCATAGCCTCTTGTTTTTTGTTAAAGCCTGGAATTCCTTTTAGGGCGACAAAGGAAACCTTTGTTCCTGCCGCACTTGATGAGTAAGAAAACCACTCATCTGGCTCAGTTAAAGATTGAGGGTGCATTGCCACGTAGCCATCGTAGATGTTTTCCAAATGGTGGTTTAATTCTTTGAGGAGAAGTTCTTCTTTGCACACCTCGCCTATACATTTCGAAAGTAATTTTATGATCTTAACTCGCTTTGTGGTGTTCACATCTATTTTCAATCGCTCCCGCTGTTCTTCAAGCGCTTCATCATAATTCATAAGTTGGGAAGAAAACTGGTTTTCAAATGCCTCTATTTGTTCTGCCCTCTCTATTCGTATTTGTTCTTCCATCCCTTCATCTTCATACTGAATCTCTACGGAAACGGGTTTGAGGTACTGCTTTTCTGCAACATAATACCCTTGCTTTTTGATTTGCTTCAAGTGCTCATCTTTGGAATTTTTTGCTGCCCACCAAGGCGCATAGAAATATTCTGCTTTCCGATCTTTACTCGAGGGTTTTTTCGGTAACAGGTGGTATTTATTTGCTGCTTCTTTCTCTTCCGTCTTGGTTGCTCGTTTACCTTCCCAAAGAGAGAGAGGGAACACCAGTGGGTTAGAAATGAGATCGTTGAGCATGGTAATTGTGCGCGCACCATAACCCAATTTCATGATGATACCCTTCAGATTTTGACGGTTCAAGTGAGAATGAAGGTCGTGTTGATCTAGATCATGTGTTGCGAATTCTGGGTTCGATGTAAGCCGTTTTCGTGTTAAATCAACAATGTACTCGTACAAGTCAACATCTGAATCAGATTCGAAAAGGCGAGTAAGTTTTGCATTTTTTTCATCTTTCGCTATTGCAGATATGTGTTGTTGGCCGTTGCAAGTTGCGTCCAAGGCCAGAGGGAGTCGCCATTCTTGATCGTTTGACCAGTAATGTTCAAATTCAAGCAGCGTTGATAAAATCGACCACCGTTCTTTTCTGAAAGTTCGTTCTGGTTCTGGGTTGCCCAATACCTGAAGAAGTTCGTGGACTTGCTTTTCTAGAAAATCGAAGCGGATTTTTTTGCTTCCCTTGAGGCCCAACACCTCAAAGAACTCTGATGCTTGGCTTGGTGTGTCTTTCCCCATGGCTTTTTTCAAGTCAGCCAGGGTGAATTCTAGGCTGGCGGGAATGGCAAATTTTGCTCGGGCGTATTCAAGCAATATTGATTCTCCTTCACCCGTGACTTTCTCCGACTCTGCAAACAAATGGAGGGATCTTGGCAGACCTTCGCCCATGTAGCTGTATTGAATCTTAGAACAATAGATCCTACCCCGGTAGTCAAAATACCAAGGATAAAAGAGGTGAGTGGAATTGATTTTAGAACAAAGTTGCGTCAAATTGTCGATGCTTGTGATGTAAATCTCTTCACGCAATTTCCTCTTTTGTTCATCTTCTGAGACTGGCTTTGGTCGTTGTATTCGTTGAATGAAATTCAGCATGGTTGTATTGTACATCCAAGGCGTTTGCTGAACCATATTAATGGACTTCAAGGCTTTACTTGCATCACCAAATTGTAATGCGGGTATACGGTTCGAATCGAAATTTTTGGATTTCTCTTCTCCAACAACTTTTCCTAAAATGCCCAATTGCATCTGGTCGGAAACAGATTCAGAAAAAAAACGATGATTATAGGCCCCATTCACGAAAACACCAGTTTTTTGATGAGGGCGGGGTGCTGCGAACATTGGGATTTTTAGTGGCGAGGGTAAATCAGCCAAACATATGTTGTTGAGTTTGTAACTTTTGATGAAATGATTGATCTGGTGGCAAAGTTTGTACCTCGCCTGTGATTTCCCTTTTGAATCATCATCCATCAAAACATCGTATAGGGTGATCGATTGATCTGTGGAAGACGTTTTATCAATTGCTTCAACGTACTTTAAATTTCGAAACAGTCGAATGGTGGAATGTGCGAAAAGAATGGCGTGAAACGAGGATTCAAGTTTTTCGGAATGCAGATGTTGGAACCGTTTGGCAAGCAGTAATGTCCATTCAACCGAACGGATTTGACGGTTTTTTGTCAAGGGGTTGTACGATGAACCAGCAAGAAAACTGGTGATGACATGGATGAGCGTTTCTTCATGCCCCATGTGCCTGAAAATGAATTGTATGAATTCTTTCTTTGGGGATTGTTGTCCAATTGTTGTTGGGTTTAATTGAAAAAAGTCTTCTACATCAGAGGATTTGCAGAATGTGTGTTCCATGAAAGTGCACAATTCCTTGTTGAAAGGTTCACTTTCTCCCGCAAAAAGCGTTTCGAAATCCCGTTGGAAATTTTCGAGATTCATGGTCTAACGCATGGGTGAATCTTAATTATATTTTTGCCCCCTATTTAGTGATTTTATATTTTGCCCCTTAATTATCAATTGCCCCCTAATGAGGAGAAATTATGTCAAAAAGAGATGAAATGAACAACCAAAACAAGCACTACTGCAAACTACACACATCTGATGTTGAGATCAGCGCACAGTTGCTCCCAGGCTTAACGTCGTGGAAGGGCGGTTACAAGAAGAACGGGCAGAGAAATGAGAGTGGTTGCACAAGTGAAACAAGTGCATACGAAAGGGCGCGGGATAACCTATTGAACCAAATCGGCGGGAAACTCAAGATTCGAAACCGTGTGGACGGCTCTTGGATTTCGCTAACAGTTTGGAGTGAAGACAATCCTGAAAAATACGAAGAATTGAAAGAACGGATTGAGGCTTCAATTCAGTGGGCCGACCGAAGTGGAAGCAGGGTTGGAAACATATCCGCTTTTGCTCTGAAAAATGCTTTGAGCGTCGCGTTTGCCTGATCTGGCGCAAGGTGAGGTTGGCGATGAAAAACTGCGGGTGGCCATGATCAGAACGTGAGCACTTTTTCGCTGCTCATGACCCATTCTGAACATTCGCCCATCGTCGAGAACTGAGCGCCCTCATAGTAGCCTTGGCCCTTGAGAACCCCACACCGGTTTTGGCACGTGCCACAAACTTTCACAGGTACACCAACCGAAATCAGTCCCTTGAGCATGGCAACCATGTCATCAATGCCTTCCGGTGGTGTGATGCCATCTCGTGCCAGATCAACGCTGTCGTTCATCAAAAAGATTCGAACCTCGGCTCCGTCTTCGTAAAGGCGCTTCGCCAAACGCAGCGCGTTCCAGGTCACATCTGTTCCGTCGTAGGGCTGTTGATTCAAGATCAATAAAATCGCCATGTTGTTTAATTTCAGAGTCGGTGTATGAATCCTGCTATGGCCGTTCCACAATCAATTGAAAAAAACATCACTTGAAAAGCGGGAGACCGAACCCGAAGGCATGGATAGGTCGTTTGCATCGTTTGCACGCTGGCTGATTCCACATCGAAATAAGGTCCACGTCGCCATATTTTTTCTTTCGATTCTGATGATTCCAGGTGCCATGACGGCGCTTCAACCCATCGACATGGAATCCTATGAAATGGAATCGCCAGAACTGACCGCTCAAGCGATCATCGATGATGAATTTGCCAATTCTGAAATCATCCTCGGATTCCTCGTTTCAGCCCGGGACCCGACCTATGTCCCCCCTATGGAAGAGTGGGAGCCTGTGCCGTTGATGAGCGACGGGGCACCGGACTACGCCAACCTTCCAAGCGTCACTGAAATGGTCCCTTCTGGAGAGCCATGGGGCGGCATATACGCTCCAACAGGCGGCATTCTCAACCTCACACTGTTGCAAGAGATTGACGGCAAGATTGACCTCATTCAGGACCACCCTCTCGCCCCTGCAATGAAGCCCTTGGTGAACGACGTCACTGGCTCCCAGGCTCCGGGTGCCATTTCTCTTTCCGACCACTTTAGAGGCTTCATGAACAACACTTCGGTGCTGACTCAACCCGGGCTTACGGCGCAAGGCATTGTGACTGACCCGCCCACCAACTGGTATGATTGTGGCGTGCTTGAATGCCTCGAGTTTGATGATGCAAACATCACCCAAGCCCACATCGACCTCGCAGCAGCACGAATGGCTGAGGCATCTGACAATAACTTCCTTCGCTGGCTCTCACTTGACCGAGGTTTTGTTGCCGACATGAACGCATTGCAACAAGGCCCGATTGGTGGGACGCTGAACACCGATGGGACATGGGAAGGTGGTTTTGTTGGCAACGGCCGGTGGTCCGCTTCCTCGACATGGTTGCTCGTACAATTCGATCGTGGCACGCTCGAGTCAATGGGTTGGGAAGTCATTTGGAAGGACGCGCACCCCGAAAAGCGAGTCGTGTTCTCAGAGGATGGCACTCGAATCGGAGGCTATCGAATCGCCGACAATTCCCTCGTCTTACACCCCCCGCAGTACAATGAAACAACCTGTTTGGAACTGTTAAAAGAAAGCGGTGGATGTTCTACAGAATGGTCCTACATGGATCTGGAAGGTCAACTGCGCACCCATGACCGGACCACCATCACACTGCTGGTCGGCCAAGGCGTCAACGTTGAGGTCAACCGGGAACTGCAAGCTAGCGCGGGCCTCATTCTTTTGATGGGCATCGCAATCGTAGTCCTCTTGTACGTCAGTCTACGTCGGATTTCCGATGTCATTATCGTGATGTTTGCGCTTGGAACGGCATTGCTTTGGATGCAAGGCATGATCGGTCATTTTTCGAACATCACATCCTTCTTTGGCCTCAGTCTTATCGCACGTTCTCAGTTTTCCAACCTGTTACCAATCTTAGTGCTGGCTTTAGGGATTGATGATTCGTTGCACGCCTTACATCGCTACAAAGAAGAGCGAGTTGCAAAAGCGACCTCTTCTCAATCCGCTGAAGTCACACTCTCCAGGGTGGGGCGAGCAATCATGCTTACCTCGGTGACAACCATGGCTGCTTTCGCTGCGAATTTGTTCAGTGATATTGCAGCCCTCCGATCCTTCGGCATAGAAGCTGGACTTGGTATTCTTTCGGCGTTCATCCTCACTGGACTTTGGGTTCCGCTGATTCGTCTTTCCGCTGACAATTGGCTTGAAGCCCGGGGGCGTTCCACGATGCCGAAAGACAACGCAACGCATCTGGTTCCTGAAAACTTCCTCAAGAAAATTTCGAGCGCTTCTGGCACCTGGAGAAACGCCCTCGTCATCGCCGCAGTCGCCGTTTTAATCACGATTCCTGCAGGATATGGTATGTCTCAACTTGAGGGTGATTTCGCCGTTGAAGACTTCCTTGATGAGTCGTCAGACTTCGCTATTGGTGTGGATGAAATCTCAAAGCGATTTGCCGATGAAGGCGAGCCGGCTAACCTGTTGATTGTAGGTGACGTACTTGATCCCGAAGTCTTCGCCGCCATCGATGTGTTCCGGCAGGACATGGACGTGTTGCCAGATGGGGTGCCCGACAAGATCACACGCCAACCCGATGGGACCATCGATATTCTGGCGTTGGACGAGATGGTGTTCGCCGCGCAAGGCTCCCTTCTGCTCAATCCCGAACCGTTCGAAGCGGCGGGGTGGGTCGTCAATGAAACCGGTCACGGCATGGGCTGTACCGAAGACGGCGGAGGGTTATTGATGGACCTCACCAACCGCGATTGCCTTGCATTTTTCTACGGATTCCTTTCTTTGAATGGTGTACCCGGTGTTGGCCCTATCCCTGACATCCCACCGAGTATTGTGAGCCTCTATATTGCTCCTGAAGTGGAACTGGACCCGGCCCAACCCTGGCTCGATGTCAACGGCGAGGACGCTCGTTACGAACACATGCTGATTCGATTTGGTATGACCTCTCCCGAAGATTTCCCAGGCATGGCTGGCGGCATGGAAGAAGTATGGCGGGACCTTTCTTCGTTCACGAACCTCTCGACAGGCGATCGGCTGGAAGCTGGACCTGAGGAGGAAGATAAACCCCTGACTTGGGTGATGCCAACCGGCAGGCCAGTGACCCGTTTCGTCGCTTCCACAACCATGCAAGAAGAAATGCAATCTTCTCTTCTTCTTGGATCGCTGTTTGTCTTTGGCACCCTCTCTGTTGGGTTCCGTTCGTTCAAACAAGCAAGCGTAACGCTGGTTCCAATCCTCTTGGTCGTGGTGTGGCTGTACGGACTGATGTATGTGGCAGGATCATCGCTCAACATTGTGACGGTGACCATCGCAACAATTTCGCTTGGGGTTGGCATTGACTATTGTATTCACGTTACAGAGAGGTACAGGGAAGGCCGGGAAAATGGGGAAACCCATAACGAGGCTTTGATCAGCGTTGGTGGCGCTTGTGGCCTAGCCCTTGTCGGTAGCGCCGCATCGGACATTGCTGGCTTCTCGATGATCGCTCTTTCACCGATGGGGCTGTTTAGCAACTTCGGAATTTTCTCCGCAGCAATGATTGCCTTGTCCCTCATAGCCAGCCTTGTGCTGACCACCGCTGCGCTTGGCCTGATCGCCTCGCACAACCAAAATCCTGCACCTCCCTTGGAGGAGGCTTAATGCTCCCAGTTCGCTCTCTAGGCCCTGAAGATGTCCCTCGAATGGTTGAGATTAACGAACAGGGACTACCCGGGACAGGCAAGGTTACAGAAGCAGAAATGACAGATCTGCTCAGCCTGAGCACACTGGCCCTCGGCGTTGACGATGAAGGGGTCATCGCTGGATTTGTCCTTTGCCTCTTGCCAAATACAAGGTATGGCAGTTTGAATTACAAATGGTTCAACGAACGCTATGATGAATTTCTTTACGTCGATCGGGTTGCTGTTGCAGAAGAGGCGAGGAGCGGCGGGCTTGGTTCTGCACTCTACGACGCAGTAGCCGCACATGCCGAACGCTTGGCTTATCCGGTGGCCGCAGAGGTGAGCCTTCGACCTCCAAACCCAGGTTCGATGCGGTTTCATGCCAGGCATGGATTCGATCAAATTGGTGTGTTTGAGCAAGCAGAAAAGGCCGTTACGATGATGATTCGACGCCATTAGCGCCGTCTATTGCTCATTTGCCGGAGAAGGTTTGAAGAGATACAAAAGGGAATTTCTCCTTATGGTGGAAGAAAAGCCTCCTCGGTCAATCACCATCGCAGCGGGCGTTGAGCCTGCACAAAGTGAACCCAATCCGACTCGTCCAAGACGGAAAACAGCGGAAGAATATCGAAAAGTATGGAGAGGGGAGCGTTCGAAACCAAAGGTGGCTCAACAGCAACCGATCATAATTCCCGATGGGAAACCACCGTTCAGACTCTTTTTTCTGGGCTTCATGATTGTATTTTGCTCAATCGTATTTCCATTTTTGCTGGAATCTTTTGATGGTGCCTTTGGTGATTTTCAACTCTATGATCTCTTGTATGACAATGTTTGTTGCTTCTTATGCAATGGAATCGCTATTGGACTCTGGATCATAGGGTTCTATTGCATTCAGTATGGGAATTGGGAGCAGAAAGATGGCGCAAAATTTAGTGCAGGCTTCATGTACATGAGTGCAGGCTTTCTCATCCTCGCCGGCATCGTTTCCTTTTGGATTTGGTT
>DAFX01000026.1:0-725 GCA_002495535.1 Euryarchaeota archaeon UBA433 | reverse complement strand
GAACTGGTGGTAAAAGCCATCCAATCGATGTTGACCGGTGCGTTCATCAACGGGTGAGCCTCCGGAAGGTCTGCTGTCTTTGGGGTTGGCCCCGAGAAAGTGGTGATTGTAATGACCGAAAAAGCAACCGAACAACCGGACGACGGCGACGATGAAGATTGGATGAAATACGCCAACGCAGGCTTTGGTGAAACCGATTATTCGCTTTGGGACGAACAACCGGCTGAAGAAGAAGCGCTGAAGGAAGAAGAACCCGATTTCGACCTCAACTCCACGCCAAATCAACTCGGCACCCACATGGAAGAAATCCCTCGCGCCCCATCGCCAGCTGGCCACAAGCATCTCGTGCGAATTGGCACTTGCGACCATTGCCTTGGACGGCTTGGTGGCAAAAAGCGCTATGAACAAACAATTGAAGAATCTGGTGCAGAAATCCGAGCAACAGTCATCAAAAGGGATTCACACCTTGAGAACGCACGCACTGAAATTCCCCTCTGCCCGTTCTGTGAAAACCTCTACGAAGAGGCGAACTTACTTGCCGACATTATCTATGATGCGATTCAGCCTTACCAAGCAACACGAGTGCAGCTTGGCGCCCGTATTCCTAAAGATCAAATTGAAGCCGAAGAAGAGATTCGGAAGCGGTTTGGAGCCGGGGGTTCTGATGCCCTCAAGTCTGGGCTTGTTACAGAGATTGCACGCAACCTTAACGACCGTTTGGAAGG
>DAFX01000025.1:2740-10438 GCA_002495535.1 Euryarchaeota archaeon UBA433 | reverse complement strand
TTCAAGTCCGGCCTGACCCACCTTGCAACAACAATGAGTGAAAGCCATACAAAACTCTGAGTTTGGATAATGGTTTGTAGGTGATTGAAACACCAGGCCCATCGTTGGGTTCATTTGCAAGAACCTCTTCTGAGAATCATGAGCGGAAAGTTGGGTGAGACTTCCGCCTCGGAAGACGGCTCTGAACACGATGCTCGCCGGGACAAAATCACCAAAGAACTCGAAGTGATTCGCACTCGAAGAAGCGGTGGCTCCAATGCTCGATTGTTGGCCAATAAGGAAAATTTTGTTTTGGTTGTCGGTTTGCTGTATGCCGTGTTCTATGCGTTGATGCTCTTCTCTATGTCTTCAGGAATGCTTGGCGAATCAACTGCGCTTGATCATGCTGCATCAAAGACATTTTTGGACATCGGTGGCGAATGCGACGAAATTAACGACGAGCCATGGATTCACATGTTCCCGAATGAAGAGCAACATGCCTTCTCCCTTGCTGGCCACAACCTTCCAGAAGGCTACGCTTCACTGACCTATCAGATCGAATCAATGGATGAAGATACCGCCGCTTGGTCGGAGACCAATGCCACGGTAAAAGAAGTCAAATTCAAGGGCGATTCAACCATTGGCCGTGCGTATTACAAAGCACCTTACTCCGATTTACCGGAGGGTCATTATTCCCTGACGTTCACCGTTGAGGTGTTCAATCAATCCAACCTTACCAATGCGATTGTGGTCCCAGGTGGGGAAGAGATTCAGAAAGAGATTGAGTTTGAAAAGTCGGTGTCCAAGCAAACGCTTGCATTCCTTCCGTTTGTCGATGATGAAACAAAGCAAGAAGTTCGTGTCACAGAAACTGGTGCACGATCGTGTTGGAGCGTTCAAGATCTCGGCGACTGGGGCTACATTCTGATTGGTGCTGAAATCGGAGGCGGCAGAGAAACAGCAATGCTCTCGGGCGGTTCAGCAGGCATTCCTGCATGGTGGATGGCGTTCACTTCCCTGTCTCTGTCCGCCATCACCTTGTTTGTCATCTATCCACTGATGTACAAGATCTACCATCAAGACAGCGACGATATCCTCTCTCGGTCTCACATCAACCGTTTGGTTGAAGATGTGGTGACCAAAACAGCATCCCGCCTCAACATCAATGTCGACTGGGAACTCTACAAGATCGAACCACGGGACCTCTCAATCGACATCATGGTCCCGTACAAGAACACTGAATCAACGCTTTCAGACAGCAAGGACGTCCGTGCAGAAGTGTTGAGAGAAATTCTGGATGAATTTGCTCTTTTCAGAGTGTTCAAGCCCGTTCAACTTACGGTCCGAACCATCGGGGTGAACCAAGGCATTGATTTCGATTCTGGCGTCGGTATTGGAACGTCTGCTGAGGAAGAAACTGAAGAGACACAGAACTACTCCTCGTTCTTTTCAGAACTCCATACCCTTTCTCGCGTTGAAGATGAAGTTCGAGAAAGTTTGGAACTCTTCTTTGCTCGCAGAAGTGACCTCTCTATGGAAGGGGCAGTGGTGACAAGCGACGATCGCGTCATTTTCGTCTCCGTGATTTATCGCCCAACTCAGCGATTTGCGTTCTTCAGATTCAAGAAAACACGCGACGAAGTTCAAACCGAATTGCACAGGTTCATCGCGAAACGGAATGCTGACCTCCTCGGTTCTCAAGACCTCATCGTCAAAGGACGAAACCAAGTGTCTACCCTTGCCGACCGCTCAGGCGCTGGACGAGTTGAACGGGCTGCTAAGAGCGATGAAAGAATTGTTGCGGTGGCCAAGCAAGACGGTTTAGGTGGTAAAATGCTGCAAACTAAATTCTTGGGAGACACGCTTTCAACAGTTGAATACATGGCCAATGAAAAGAGAGAAATGATCAACAAATGGGGCTTCTGGGGCCTCATTGTGTTCGTTTGGATTCCGTTTATGGCCTCGGGAGTGCTCGTAGGCGCAATGCTTGGGTTGCTTTCAAGAATGAACTTCACTCGAGTGATGGGCGCAACGTTGATCGGTGGGTCAATCGCTTCGGTAACTTGGGCCTATACGGCGGAGGGTATTGTGAAATTCATGCACCAGTACAAACTCGAAGCTGTGATTCCAATCATTATCATCGTCTTCGTTGCAATGGCAGTGCTTCACGTCCGCTCAACAAAGATGCGCAGGCAGACAGAGTTGTTTGAAGACACGCTCTTGGACAACTTCCACGCTAACATCCAAGCGAAGTATGGTGAACAACGCTGAGGGTAGCCGATGCAAGCCATCACAACAACAACCGGCCAAGACGGGCATGTTGGACAAACTTCGACCATCGGCATAGTCACTGTAAGCGACAGAGCAAGCGCAGGCACCTATGAGGACGAAGGCGGTCCTGCCATCCTTTCTTTCCTTGAGGAAGCAATCGCAAGCCCGTGCGTCGTCCATTACCGATGCGTACCAGATGAACGCCATATCATTGCATCAACCCTGATTGAGCTTGTGGATGATCTCCATTGTGATGTCGTGGTCACCACGGGGGGAACTGGACCGGCTCAAAGGGACGTCACCCCTGAGGCGACCGAAGAGATCCTCGATCGTGTGCTTCCGGGATTCGGAGAACAAATGAGGGCCATATCGTTGAAATTCGTGCCGACTGCAATCCTCTCTCGGCAGCTTGGCGGGACACGAGGAAACGCCCTTGTCTTCAATCTGCCAGGGCGCCCTAAATCAATCAGAGAAACTATCGATGAATTGTGGCGAGCGGTGCCCTATTGCGTCGATTTACTCGGTGGACCCTACATCGATACCATCGATGAGGTATGCAATGCATTCCGCCCTGCTTCTGCTCGTCGACGCTGATTGCCAGTGGTTTGAAAGCGAGAGTTCATGGAGTAGGTTCGTCGAACGGTGCTCATGGAACAGGACCATGCCGGGAATCTACTCATTGTGAACGCCACTATGGTGCTTCCCGAAGCCACTCTTCTTGGAGATTTACGAGTTGAAAACGGTACCATCACAGAGGTGGTCCAAGGTGGAGGCATTGAAGCAAAGGATGGAGAGCAAATCATCGATGCTACAGGGTTGCATCTCCTCCCCGGTGTCATTGATCCTCAAGTGCACTTCAGGGAGCCAGGCCAGCCAGAAAAAGAAGACTTGGGCAGTGGATCTGCTGCTGGGGTGAGCGGTGGAGTGACCTCTTTCTTGGACATGCCCAACAACAACCCGGCCATCACGGATCTGGCAGGAATGCAGCTGAAATTAGACAGTGCTTCAAAGACCTGTGTGAGCAATTACGGCTTTTTTATCGGTGCAACCCCTAACAACATAGCAGAACTGCAAGAAGCGGTTGGCACGCCACAAGAACCCCTGGCAATCCCGGGAATCTGTGGCACCAAGATCTTCATGGGTTCTTCGACGGGAACATTGCTTGTCAACGAGCGAGAAGCATTGAATCAAATCTTCTCTTCCATCGGTGGCCTGATCGCAGTCCACGCCGAAGACGAAGCACGGCTCAATGAGCGCTATCCCACCTTCAAAGACCGAACAGATATGGCCGCCCATGCAGAATGGCGAGACGATGTGACGGCCCTCTTGGCAACCCAATTGGCGGTGGAACTCGCAGAAACCCACAACCACAGGTTGCACATATTGCATTTGACATCGGGCCTTGAAGCCGATTGGTTGGTTGGTAAAACATGCCTTCCCAGCGAGGCAAAGGGCCAAACCATCATCACGACCGAAGCACTTCCTCAACACCTTACTTTCACCGATGTTGAAGTTGAAAAAGAGGGCGTCCGCTTGAAGATGAATCCACCAATACGGTATCAAGACGATTTGGACATTCTTTGGCGTCGTCTTCACGATGGAACCGTGCAGTGCATGGCAACAGATCACGCACCCCACACCCTCGAGGCGAAGGCCAAAGGGTTCCCAGGCGCACCGAGTGGAATGCCCGGGGTAGAAACGTCACTTCCGGTGATGCTCACCCACGCCCATCACGGCCGGTGCACCATCGAGGACGTGGTCCGATGGATGTCGAAAAACGTTGCAGACTGTTACAACATGGTTGGCAAGGGCCAATTGCGAACGGGCTATGACGGTGACCTCGTGCTTGTCGACATGGAAACTGAAGCCATTGTTGAAGACAAAAACTCTTGGGCACGAGTTGGTTGGAACCCATTCCGGGGCAAGAGCCTCGTTGGTTGGCCAGTTGTCACAATCGTTGCCGGTGTGCCCGTGTTCGAACGAACCCCTTCCACCGGGCAAAAAGGCCAGCTTTTGGTTCAACCTGGTGAAACTGGTACCGCAATTGAAATGACCGCTTGGAAGTAACCACTAAGCCGAGAGATATTTTTCTAATTCCTAGATAATATTAAATGCCAACACAATAGATTCCATATTGGGGAATACCTAATGAGTTGGATTGAAGAAAATATTGGAGAGGGCTATCAACAGGTGATTATCGGCGTTTTGCTGTTCATAGTTGGTGCAGCGTTGGGTTGGATGGAAGCAGCAGACGGCGCTATGACGGCCGCAGATGTGTACGTGCCTGGCTTGTTGATGCTTTCTGGCTTCATGGTGACGCTTCTTGGAATCTCTTTTGGTACCGATCACGAAGACGATCGGACCAATGACTTGATGGATGCCATCAATGATTTGACAGCACGCATGAACAGCATGCTTGGCGAAGGCGAAGACGAGTGAATTTGGTTCACAAGCCATACAGCCGGCCATACTTGGCCTCTACATATCGCAAGAAAGGTTCAGGACTGGGCGGTGTTCCAGTTGCAGACTCGATCAATTGCGCAGGCGTCATCTTGCTGCCTTGGGCGTGAATCTTGGGCCGTAACCAGTTCAAAAGCGGGGACCAATCGCCTGATTCGACAATTGTGTCAATGTCGCCTAGTTCTTCTTCCATAGTTTCAAGCAATTGCGCAGCATAGAGATTTCCAAGCGTGTAGGTCGGGAAGTAACCGAACGCTCCCATCGACCAGTGGATGTCTTGCAAGCAACCCAAACGGTCGTTGGGAACTTCGACACCGAACCATTCATGGAACATAGTGTTCCAAGCGTTCGGCAAATCTTTGACAGCGAGATCTCCATTGAATAATTTCTTTTCAATTTCATAACGAAGCATGACGTGCAAATTGTAAGTCACCTCATCTGCTTCAACTCGTACGAACCCCGTAGAAACGGTATTGGCCATCCGGTTCAGGGTGCCTGCATCCCACACTGGTGCGTCTGGGAAATGTTCAGAAAACCATGGCAATGCAACCTTCCAGAAGGAGGTCGTTCGACCAATTTGATTCTCCCAAAACCTGCTTTGTGATTCATGAACGCCCAGAGAAACTGCAGCGCCACGAGGTGTGTATGAATGATCTGGATCTAAACCTTGTTCGTAAAGTGCATGCCCAGTTTCATGCATGACTCCGTAGAGACAGGAGAACGGTTCGCTGGGATCATAGCGGGTGGTAAAACGCGTGTCACCTGGCCATAATCCTGCTGAAAATGGATGGGTCGATTTGTCCATCCTTCCCGCTGAGAAATCAAAACCCATCGCTTCAGAAACCTTGGTGCAGAACGCCGTTTGCGAATCGATGGAGAAGTGTAAATCTCCTGGCCATTCGGGGTCAGGATTGCTGGACTGTGCCTCGATGATTTGATCGAGAAGAGGGACCAAACGTTGACGCAGACCTTCGAATAATGGATCATAGTCAGAGACCTTCATCCCTACTTCGAATTCATCCAATAGAGCGTCGTAAGGCGTTCCTTCTCCGCCAATATAGGTGATTTTCTCTTTGGTCATAGCGATTAAATTTTCCAGATGAGGTTCAAACATTGAGAAATCTGAGGCCGCTCTTGCTTCCTGCCATGCCATCATCGCTTCGGATTTACTTCGAGCATAATCTGCAACAAATTGTTCTGGCAATTTCCTTGCTTTATCATGAGCACGGCGCATCTCGCGGACATTCGCTTGTTGGTCCGCATCTAATCCGGCATCAGGTTCGAGTTCATCGAGCATGAGGCCGAGGTCTTTGTCCACCAAACGACAGTGGGCTTCTTTGGCAAGCCATGAGAGCATGTCTGCTCGCGCTGCAGCCCCTTTTTCGGGCATGATAGTCTCACGGTCCCAACCCAAATGGCCCTGCAAGGCTTGGAGGCGATGGATGTCTTTTACAGCCAGAATGAACGCTTCGTAGGTGCTCATGACACGACCAGTTTCTCATGGGTCATCAACACTCGTATGCCAGAGCACGCGCGTTTGAGTCAACAAGATGTTCACGAATCCTGCCACACCTTCAAGATGCAGGGCGTTCTCGTCTAAACATGGCCAAGGCATCCTCGGAGAACGATGATGCAAAGGTCTCCAAAGAAGACCGGGAAATCGAGTTGGCAGTTGCTGAACTTGAAGGAATCAGTGTGCAGAGTAGCCCGAAAAGCAAAGTCACGAAGCCAGTGAATTCCGATGATGAAACGCCATTTGAAGATCTCACTGCTGAAGAGGTTGCAGAACACCTGCAACGAAGTGCAAAAATGGTCATCGATACCTGCATGGATATTCGCCGTGGTGAAAATGTATTGATCGTATGCGACCCGACCACTGGAGATATCGGGCAAGCCCTGCATGAGGCTGCTAACGAACGCTCTGATCGGGTGCTGCTTATCGTGATGCCAAAAGCGCGACACCATGGAGAAGAACCACCCACTCCAGTTGCAAACTTGATGCGACAACAACAAGTGGTCATTGCACCGACTCGCTATTCATTGACGCATACACGCGCCATTCGACAAGCTCAGAAAGACGGGGCAAGGGTAGCGACGATGCCCGGCATGACCAATGAGATGTTTAGTCGGGGCGGTATGTCTGCTGACTTCACCGATGTAAAGCGACGAATTGGTGCGCTTGGACCCCATCTGCGACGGCGCAGAATTCTCAATGTGAAGTCGGAGCAAGGAACGGACGTGACTTTTGAAGTCAATTGGCGGGAATGGAAACTCGATGATAACGGCATTTGTAATCGTCCAAGAATGCTGACGAACCTTCCGGCTGGCAAGGCCTTCATCATGCCTCGAGAAGGCACCATGAATGGTAAGGTCGTGATCGATGGGTCATGGGAATCAAACCTCGTTGATGAACCGGTCACCTTGACCATCGAATCAGGCATGGTTGTGGATGTAACCGGTGGAACAATCGCTGCATCCATTCGACAGGAATTCGGCGAAGCCGCAGGAAGGCTTCGGGCAAAGGACAGAGAGAATGTTTGGACGGTAGCAGAATTTGGTTTCGGCATGAACCCTCAAGCACGCTTGTTTGGGAATGTGTTGGAAGATGAAAAAAGACTTGGAACGTGCTATTTTGCCGTTGGTGACAACACCGCACTTGGTGGCAATTCGTCAGTAGGGATTCACATACCGGGCGTGTTGCGTGAAGCGAGTTTGTGGTTTGACGACACCCATGTGCTCGACAAAGGCGAATTCCTTTTGGAACTTTAATCACTGAACAGCATTCTGTGTGCCACAAACTGGGCAGAAACGCCAGTAGGGGTCAAGCCCTATGCCACATCCCCGGCACATAACACCTGAACGGATTGTGGGTTGAACTGACGGCATCGTTGGATGCGGTTGGTTCCATTGATGAGTCGGCTGTTGCTGATTCCAACCTTGTTGTTGCTGCTGTTGGTTCCATGCCTGTTGTTGCTGTTGTTGGTTCCA
>DAFX01000025.1:0-2352 GCA_002495535.1 Euryarchaeota archaeon UBA433 | reverse complement strand
GGCTGCTGAGGCTGCTGAGGCTGATTGAGCGGTTTTCGAATCGGCGCTACCGGGCGAGGTAAAGCTGCTGCCTTTTCTGCCGCAGGTGAAGACATGAACTCGGAAAGTGAAACGCTTCCATCGCCATCTGTGTCAGCTTGTGCGTGTAAGGCAGTTGCTTCTTCGATGGTTGTTCCTGTCGCTACGGCGAGTTCTTCAACCGAAAGTTGTTCACTGCCATCCGTATCTGCGGCGATAAAATGTTCTGCTGCACTTGTGAATAATTCTTCTTCGGAAACGGGTGCCTCAAGTGGCGTTAGGACTGCTGTCGGTTCTGGTGCAGGTTCAGGCTCAACGATTGGCTCGTGGGCTGGTTCTTCCACAACTTCTGGAACCACTGCTGGTTGAACCTCTGGTTGAACTGGTTCAGGTGTAACTTGCACTTCTTCCACTGGTTCAGGCATCGGTTCTTCAACAACCGAGGAGGATTCCTCTTCTTGTAGACCTAGATCGAACGCCCCTGCAAAAGCATCGTGTGTTGCCTTTGCTACTTGCTTTTCATTGGTGGTGTCGACAACAGGTTCTACAACGGGTTCGTCCTGAACTGGTGGGAGTTCCACCTTCGCTGGCGATGGTGCACTGGCACCTGGCAGCGGAACGGATCCCTCCTTGGGCAGAGGCACCGGTTCAACCGCCTGAGCGACTGCTGGTGCGGGTGCCGGTTCTGATGCCTTGGGGATGGGGACTGAAGCAACGGAAGCGGATGCTGCATTCCCACTTGCGAGGGTTGGGACGGGAAGTGCATGACCTGCAACATCCAGAGCGGCCTCGAGTTCATCGGCAATTGCCACGAGTGCACCATGGTTTGTTTCTGGCTGGGTGAGGAGATTCTCCAGACCATTGAGGTAGCGTGTCACTTCACCTGGACCGCCTGTGGCAAAGGCAATTGCAAGCAATTTCAAGACCTTCATTGGGTCTGCAAGAACAGTGAGTTTACTGACTTCTGCCGATGAAATACCCGGAGAGTTGCCTGAACTTACACCTGATGAATCAGGAAGTCCAAGGAAATTCAAGAGGGGGTCTGGCATGGTCATGATGCCAAGGTGGCCAGCCACAAGGTAGTATATTTCACCGCCTTCACATTGAATACGTTCACTTGCTGCAGCAAAATCGAATTCTCCAGGGAGAAGGACAATGTCGGAGAGAACTTCGAAGAATTTCTCCATGGCTTGGCCGCGTTCCATGTCCATCAAGGTGTGGAGCATGTCCGAGGATTCTGTTACGCCAAAATAAGCCGCAGCATCGTCAACATCGATGCCGTCCGGCAACGATTCCCCAGGTAATTCATCGACCATGATTCAACCCCCTACGCCTTGGCCACCTGTGTCTTGTTCTTGAGGATGATGCCATCTGACTTTGAGGAGGAAAGCATTGTCTTCATCGACTCCTGCCGAGGTCAAAGATGGCTCGCGATTGTGGTGCGGACCATCCGGTTTCTTGCAATTGCATCAAAATGGTCCGTTCTGCGTCGCCATCGTCGAGCGCTGTTCTTACCCAATCTGCTGCGGACTCTCTGTCGTCTGTTTGCCAATCTTCAAAGATAGTGAGATCGATCTTGATCCGAGCTTTTCGAACCTTTGCAGACCCGTCCTCTGAGGCGCCCTCATCAGGTGTGGATTCTACTTCAGCCGCCTTTGTTGGAGCAGTTCTGCCTCGCATTGGGCCTGAGGGGGCCTTCGATTGAGGTGGGCCCGCGCTTGGTCCGCGACCGGGAGGTCCTTTTCGTGGCCCACCGCTGCTGGGAGGTGCTCTTCCTGCAGGGCCGGACGAAGTGGTTGGTGAAGCACGTGGAGTGGTGCGCAGAGGTGTTGCTCGTGTGGTGTTGAGCGAGGACATGAAGTCGTCCTCATCGTCGTCCCAATCGTCATCCTCATCGTCGTCATCATAATCGAAATCATCGCCACCAAACCTCCGAAGAATGACCAACATCAGAACCAGGAGCCCAAGCACGCCAGCGATGCCCGCTCCGAGCATCGGCGTTGAAAGACCGAACAAGCCTGCCGAGGTATCATCATCTGTCGAGGTCACAATTGGGCAGCCATCGTCGTAGCCATCGGGTCCTGCGGGTTCGTCTGGACAGTTGTCCTGATCATCAACCGTCCCATCGTTGTCTGAATCGGCTTGAGTTGGGTCACAACCATTTTCATCGACAAATTGACGGTAAGCAGATTTGGTGTCCGGGCAAAGATCAGGATCTATACCTGAGGCGTTGTCGCCATATCCATCGCGGTCATAGTCCTCCCATTGAGTTGGGTTTCCTGCTAGGCCAACTGGCTCAAACAAATCACGATAGCCGTCACCGTCGTCGATACA
>DAFX01000045.1 GCA_002495535.1 Euryarchaeota archaeon UBA433 | reverse complement strand
TTGTGGTACATCTTGGCTCGCAGTGATGCGAAACTTACCATGCGTCAAGGCATGAACCCTGAGGGGCTCCGCTACGGAAGTGGCCAACCAGGATTCGGCAATGCCAAGCAGCAAATTAACGCGAAATTAGCCGTTGTTGAAGAGCGCCGACGCGCTCGTGAGTTGGCCAAAGGACGCCTTGCTCAACTCGAAGCAGAACGCAATGTCGCCAAACAATCTGCAGAACGTTCGGCAAGGGAAGCGGCTGAACAAGCACGTGAAGCTGAGCGGCTCCGGCTTGCAGCAATCGCACAGGCACAAGCCGAGGCCGACGCAGAGGCTCAGCGCGCTGAAGATGAGGCTGAGCGCCGCCGCCGGGAACGTGAAGAAGCGCGATTGGCGGAAGCAAGGAACGCTCAACTCGCAGAACTCGAAGCACAACGTCAGTCTGAACTTGAGGCGGCAGAAGCGGCCCGACTTCAAGAGATTGAAGACGCCCGACAAGCTGAAGCAGTCCAATCGAAGCAGGCAGCCCAAGCCGCTATGAAAGAACTTCAACAGCGGTTGGAACGTGAAGGCGCCCGCTCTTCCGATGTTCAGGTATCATTGATGTGGAACAACTTCAATGATCTTGACCTGCACATTGTTTGTCCTTCTGGTGAGCGTATTCACGGTGGAAACAAAATTTCGAAATGCGGTGGTGAACTCGATGTGGATGCCAACGTTCGACCGGAGAGCAAGAAGCCAGTGGAAAACGTGTATTGGCCAGAAGGAACCGCTCCAGCAGGCCAATACCAAGTCTATGTTCATCATTACAAGAAGCACAAGAAGCGACGATCTAAGGATCCAACGAAGTTCCAACTCATCGTCAACTCGGTTGGCGATGTCATGGAATACAAGGCCGCTCTTTCTCATGGTGATCCAATCATGCTGGTGGCAACTTTTGAAGTCCCAAGCATGGCTGAACGCCGCCGCCGTAAGCAAGAACTTGAAGACCAAATTGCAGCGCTAGAGCGCGGTGAAGATCCAACGCCATTGACTGATGAAGCTCCTCCAGCACCCCCGGCCGAGGGCTCGGAGGAATTGGTCAGTGAACTCAACGAAAGGCTTGAGCGTGAAGGAGCCGACTCGACCTTTGAGTTGCCAAGTGCACCGGATTTGGACCAACTCTCAGATGAATCAAGCAATGATTCTTGATTATTCGAGTGAGAATTCGTTTGACTTCATCCGCTGTCCAGTGGAGTGTATTTCAACTCTTTTCTGTTGTAGGAGAAGGGTTCAAAATCCGTCTTTGTCTCCCTTCTTCTATGAGGAAAGGCCACAAATCATTCTTGTTGGTTTTTTTGATGGTCATCCTTTCTTTTTCAGCCGGGCTCAATCACCTTGCAAGTCCGTTAGAACAATCCTCTAGAGAGCATCAAGTCCTGATGTCACCAACATCTGTAAACGAAAGTGGCTACCAAGAAGGTTCGATTTTCACTCAATCTACCGTGGCTATCGGAGGAGGGCACATGTGCGCTCTTCTGGACAATCGCTCGGTGATGTGCATGGGCCTCGGCGCTTCAGGCCAGCTTGGCAACAATGGGTCAATGGATCAATCCGTTCCAGTTTATGTTGCAAATCTAGGGGCTGGTCGGACCGCTGCGGCTTTATCTGCTGGGTTTGAACACACTTGTGCCCTGCTTGATAATGGTAATGTCAGTTGTTGGGGCAACGGATTGAAGGGGCAAATTGGAAATGGTGTTGCTCTAAATCAACTTGTACCAAGTCAACCTCTCTCGTTTCCAGGGAATCAAAAGGTTGTGGCTTTGTCTGCAGGACATTCACACACTTGTGCCATTTTGGATGATGGTAAAGTAGCCTGCTGGGGCGCTGGATCAAATGGCCAACTCGGCAATGGCGGCACTTTGGATTCAAGCGTTCCTTTGATGACAAATTCTCTTGGGGACAACCGGACGGCTAAATCAATCACCCTCGGGCACCATCACACTTGCGCAGTTCTTGATAACGGCTCCACCATGTGCTGGGGAGGTGGATCAAAGGGCCAACTTGGGAATGGGGGCACGGCCAATGCCCTCTCGCCAATGACGATTGCCTCCATGCCGATCGCCGTTCAAGCGGTCGCTTTGGTTGCGGGGGATGAACACACTTGCGCTCTTTTGGCTCAAGGGTCTGTGGCATGTTGGGGCAGTGGTGCTTCGGGGCTTCTTGGAGGAGGTGCTACCGGCGACTCTGCCGTTCCACAGTTGGTCTCATCATTTGGTGACGGGAGGACTGCCACTGCCCTTTCATCCAGCCATCGCCACACTTGTGCGCTCCTGACGGATGGAAATATCACCTGTTGGGGTGAAAATACCAACGGCCAAGGAGGCAACAACGGGAATTCAAATCCGATGCTCAACCCAACTGAAACAGCAGGATTTGGACCGGATACGTTGGCCATCTCTCTAACGGTGGGGCACACCTACACCTGCGCTTTACTCAACACCACATCCCTTTCTTGCTGGGGTACTCTTGGCGTCCCAGGCTCCACGGCTGACTTGACGCCAACATCTTTCGATGAATTCCCCCAATCGCGTGCGGTCGCAGTTTCTGAGCGTGATTTCAATGGCAATGGAATCTACAACATCTTTGAATTCCCAATCAATTTTGATTTTACAGCAAAGGGCCTTGCTGCTGGAGCTCAACACACCTGTGCAATCCTTGATGATGGAACAATCAACTGTTGGGGTGATAACACCAAAGGTCAACTTGGAACAGGCGATACAGTCACTCATTCAACCCCTGCAACCACCCTCTCTCTCGGCCCGGGCCGAACTGCGATTTCCGTGGTTGCGGGTTACACTCAGACCTGTGCTTTGCTTGACAATGGATCGGTGTCTTGCTGGGGTGAGCAATACCTTACCAACGACACCAAGGTGATCAACACCTCGCCGAGTTTAGTTGGTGATTTTGGCAACAACCGCTCAGCGGTCCAGATTTCATCCGGCCTTGATTTTTCATGTGCAGTTTTAGATGACGGTAATGTTTCATGCTGGGGACGAGGGGCATCTGGACGGCTCGGTAATGGGGGGAGCACCTCCTCGACCAACCCCACACCCACCTCTAGTTTTGGCCCCAATAGAAAAGCGATCTCTGTCGACTTGTATTCAGACCATGCTTGTGCCCTTCTCGATGATTCATCCGTCATGTGTTGGGGTCGAAATGACTACGGGAAATTAGGTGATGGCACTACGACAGAGCAAAACACTCCCGTTCAGGTGAATGCCTTTCCAACCAATACAACGCCAATCGCAATTTCAGTCGGCAGCCACCATTCATGTGCGCTGCTTGACATTGGAGATGTTTCATGTTGGGGCGAGGGCAGTTACGGGCAGAATGGGGATGGCACTAGTGTTAATCGCCCTTCGCCAGGATTGACAAGTGGTTTTGGTGACGGCCGGCTTGCCGTCTCAGTTTCATCAGGTGATCACCACATTTGTGCAATGCTTGACAGCGGGGAAGTCGCTTGCTGGGGCCAGGGTGGTTCAGGACGTCTTGGAAACGGAGGATCTTCTTCAACATCCACGCCCTCACTCACATCGACATTCGGCGATGAGCGCCGTGCAACATCCCTTTCAGTTGGTTCCTACCATGGCTGCGTTGTCCTCGATTCTGGCCAAATTTCCTGTTGGGGGAATGGTGCAGATGGCCGTCTTGGCAACGGGGAAACCTCCAACCAAGCAAACCCCGGGCTGACAATGACACTTGGCCCCTCAGTATCATCAATTTCGGTCGGTGGTGATCACTCATGTGCCTTGCTTGGTAACGGTTCCGTTGCTTGTTGGGGGAGTGAAAGGGTTGGCGATGGTCGAACCAACGGATCCTCAGCCCCAGTCCTCGTGTCTTCATTTGGACCAGGTCGGACCGCAGTACAGGTGAGCAGTGGAGCACAAGGAAGTTGTGCCATTTTGGACAATGGCTCAGTTTCGTGTTGGGGGTATGGAAGCAACCTTGGGAACGAATTTACAGACTATGTTCCAACACCAACATTGACCGGAGATTTTGGTACGGGGCGCACGGCTGTGGATCTTTCAGTTGGGACTGGTCAGTCACATTCATGCGCGGTGTTGGATAACGGTTCTGTGGCGTGTTGGGGGCGCAATATGTTTGGTCAACTTGGTGATGGCACAATTGGCACTGGCGATCCAAAGCCTTCCCTTACTGGAAGTTTTGGGGCTGGCAGGACCGCTGTTTCGGTCACAACCGGTGTTGACCATACATGCGCACTATTGGACAATGGTTCAGTTTCGTGTTGGGGTCGAAACCAGGGAGGCCAACTTGGAACTGGGGACGCCATTACTCGGAGCACCCCGACCTTGATTGCCCCCTTCGATTCTGGGCGTACCGCAGTTGAAGTTTCCGCCGGACGGTGGCACACCTGCGCTCTCTTGGACAACGGACAAGTTTCGTGCTGGGGCAAGGGTGATTTGGGCCAAATGGGCCATGGTAGCCTCGTGAACTCCAATGTCCCACTTACCATCACGCATTCTGGTGGAATCTCAAATGCAGTTTCCATTTCGGCTGGCTATGAGCATTCTTGCGCATTATTGAGCAACGGTTCTGCAATGTGTTGGGGCTCAAACAACAATGGGGCCCTCGGTATTGGTGATGCAACCCAAAATTCACACTCTTACTCAGTGTTAGTCCCTCCGTCGCTTGATTCCAATCGTAAGGTTGTCGATATCGTTGCGGGCCTTGATCGAACATGTGTGCTGTATGACAATCAATCTGTTGCTTGTACTGGAAAGGGTGACCTCGGTCAAATTGGAAACAATGACACTTCAAACCAAGTCAATTTCACCTACACCATTCCTATGGTCGTGCCTCGTTCTATTGCCATCGATAGTGGTGATATGGATGGCGATGGGGTTCCAGATCCGTTGGATGCCTACCCTGAGGACATCATGCGTTCCGTACGCTGCGTCGTACCGAAGTACGGGCGCTACACCTGCACGACCGTGGGCTTGGGCAAATATGTCCCAAGTGAAGCAGCAGTGTACCCAACCGATGCTAGTGTGGGGCATTACGTGGACGTGCCAGGCCAAAGGTTCCAGTTCCCATGTCCGTTGGGTCGTTACAACCCAACCACGAGTGCTTCTTCGCCTACAGCATGCCTTGACTCGGATCCAGGCCACTATGTTGGCGTTGTTGGTCAGGCCGTTCAATCGCCTTGCGATGTGGGCACCTATCAACCCGGTACCCGTTCACAAGCATGCCTTCCTGCGGGGTTGGGCCATTATGTCAATCAAATCCGTCAAGTTTCGCAAATTCCATGTGAAGTGGGCACCTTCCAGAATCAAACAGAACAAATTGCATGCCTCCCTGCCCAGTGGGGTCATTATGCTAATGAAACTGGTCAAGTCAATCAAACCGCCTGTCTTGAGGGGACCTACAACCCAGATAATGGCTCAATTTTACCCACTGACTGCTTACCGGCGGACCTCGGTCACTTCGTCAACGAAACTGGGCGACACAACCAGACTCCATGTGAGATGGGGGCCTTGCAGAACCAAACTGGGCAATCCTCGTGCCTCAACGCTTCGCTGGGCCACTACGTCGATTTGATTGGTCAATCAAGTGAAATTCCGTGTTCAGTTGGCTTCTACAACCCACTTCGAGGAGCAAATAATTCCACATGGTGCCTTCCCGCAACGTGGGGTCATTTTGTCAATCAAAGCGGCCAAGGCGCTCAGACACCTTGCTCCCCGGGCACTTACAATCCGCTGAATGGTTCTTCGGCCCCTCAAGATTGCTTAGATGCCGACGTAGGTAATCACACCCCAAATTTCGGACATTGGAATCAAACTGAATGTGACTTGGGGACCTTCCAGAATCAAACCGGGCAGGCTCTTTGCACTCCAGCAGACGTTGGCTATTTTGTCAACCAAACTGGACAATCCATTCAATTGCCCTGTGAACCTGGTACGTTCCAAAGCTACATCGGTGGTTCGGAATGCAACCCTGCTGCAGGTGGACACTATGTTCGGTTGGGCGGTCAAGCCAATCAAACACCCTGCGAAATAGGGACTTTCAATCCCAACATTGGATCGATGAATGTTACTGACTGTATCGATGCAACTCCTGGGCACTTCGTGAATCTCACCGGTCAAGAACAGCAAGAACCTTGTAAGATTGGAACGTTCAACACCAACGCAGGATCCAACACCTCAGAAGCGTGTGTGAATGCATCGGTTGGCCACTTTGTCGACCAAGTTGGTCAGGCTGAAGAAACACCATGCCCGGTTCAAACTTTCAATCCTGAATTGGGTGGGAATAATTCTCAAGCATGCCAGTGGGCGCTTAGAGGGACCTTTGTCGATCAAATAGGGCAATCAATCGGTATCCCTTGCCCCGTTGGAACATACAATCCAAGTCCTGGTATGGGCTCAATTGATGCTTGTTTAGAAGCAGAGCCGGGAAGTTATGTTGACGTTCCTGGCCAATCTGAAGTGACCCTATGTCGGGCTGGTACCTACAACCCAGATGCCGGTTCCATGTCGGAGGATGACTGTCAGTGGGCCGATTATGACCATTTTGTCAAACTTGAAGGTCAGACCGAACAGACCCCTTGTCCGCCGGGAACCTATCAAGATCAAATTGGCCAAACAACCTGTTCGTTGGGCGACGCCCCGGGGGAAGGAGAAGACATCACTCCAGAAGAGAGCTTTTACCTGCTTTTCGTTCTCTTTGGAACGCTGATGCTTGCTCTATGCCTCGTTGCCTATCGACGTTCGAAGGGTCGCCGCGGTAGGCCACCAAAGAAGAAAGGCTCTTCAAAGATGCAACGCCGTTATGGCTATTGAGTCAAAGCTTGATCAGGAAAGAATATCGTGAAGCCTGTTGGATTCAGCAGCTTTTCTGATGGAGCGCGCAATACGTCGTCCAGTTGACATTCGTGTTTCATTGATGTCTGAATAGGGGGAGCCACCAACAAACGGGTTGGATCCTGCAACAATACGGGCGCTAATTTCGAACACCTTGAATTCCAATTGATCGGTCACGATGGTTTCCAAGCAGAACGGACCGAGCATTCCCCGGCTGTCTTCCTCGAGTTCAAACGAAGCTGCAACTGTTCCTTCGGCCATCTCGAACGCACGAGGTAACAGGGATTCGCGAATAACAACTGGTTGATTTCCAGTGACAACGAATGAAGGCTCGAGTGCCATTTCACGTAGGTCTCTTAGCGATCCTAGTTTGTAGAATTCATCGACGTTGGATTCGTCACGCCGATCCATTGAAAGCAGTTCTAAACGACCTAAATTCTTACCAGCGTTTTTGCCACGCCCTTGAACTTGATACCCATCTGTTGCCGTTGGGTCAAAGAAGAAGTGAAGATAATATCGGCAACCCAGGACATACTCTTGAATCGTGAATTCCTCCTCAATGTCCACATTGCGCCGGAAATCTCTGTAATCGCGTGCGATGAAGTACCCTCGTCCTCCTTTCGCCCCAGCGTACTTTACAATCACCGGACCATCGATGTCATGAGGGTCTTCGAGGACTCGAGGCATTGTGCATCCACCGCTTTCGAGCCATTGACGCTGGCGTGCTCGGCTGCTTTCCCAGTGAAGGATGCCGCGATTACCAAAGGTCGGAACCTGAAGGGCTCTGAAGTTCGAAGATCCGAGGTATTCCACAAGAGAGCCATGTGGGATGATGACCACATTCCGTTCTCGGAACCATTCTGCATGATCTAACATTTCTCGGTAATTTTCAAGCATCAACCATTCATCAGGTTCGGCGCCAGGAAACGCTTTATAGAATCGGCGACGGTTTTCTCCGACCGCAATTCCAAGAGTTTTGAAGCCCTCCATTCGTGCTCCATGCAGTATTTGGAGGGAGGAATGGGAAGCGACAACACCGATTGTGATGTTGTCAGCATCATAGTTTCCTAGCCAATTCTTCAGCGTATCAGAGTCTACGACCATGTCGAGGGGTTCCGTATTTGCTCTATGAGGGTTATGTTCATAGAGGCTGGTTTTTGGCAATATCACACCGCCTTTTTTCCACCGCATCTGCCACAAATACGACAAACCCCCCGGGCAAGGGTATGATGATGCTCTGGCAGAATCTTCTCTTCCGAGTGCTCCTTTCCGGGGGTATTGTGGTTGCAGCAAGCGAGATTGCCAAACGAAACAGTCTGTTTGGAGCCTTGCTGATCTCCTTGCCATTGGCCTCCATCATGACCATGATTTGGCTTCATTATGACACTGGAGATGCAGAACAAATAGCAGTGTTTTCGAAAGAGGTGATGTGGCTTGTCATTCCCTCTTTGGTTCTCTTCATAGCCTTGCCAGTGGCCCTAGCAAAGGGCATGGATTTCTGGCCAGCTCTTGGCCTCTCTGTCCTCCTCACTTCAATGTGCTATGGATTTGGTCTCATGCTTGCTTCACGTTTGGTCGCCTCGGCTTGATAGCGGGCAACAGGGGGTGGGATCTTCTCGTAGGAGTGAAGAGTTCAAGGGCTCGTTGGCGATGTCGCTTCATGGCCGAAGCCCCTCCAGCCCAACGAATGACCTACGGTGGCTACCTTCGTTTGGAAGAATTGCTTGAATTGCAAGATGGACCAGCGGGCTATGAGCCGTCTCCATGCAACGATGAACAGCATTTCATCATCACCCACCAAGCATTTGAGTTATGGTTCAAAATGATCCTTCGCGAATTGAAGGAGGCACACACCTTGCTCAATTCGAATCACGTGGAAGAAAAATCACTCCCAAAAATGGTCCATCACCTCGAGCGGGTAACCGAAATTTTCCGCCTGTTATCCAATCAATGGAAAGTTATGGAAACCCTCGCACCCCAAGATTTCCTCGCTTTTCGTGACAAACTAGGTACTTCTTCTGGTTTCGAATCTTGGCAAATGAGAGAATTGGAAGTTCTTCTAGGCCTTGAGAACGAACAACGAATGGGCGGTATGGATCCACTTTTGCACATGAGAAAACTCGCCAAAGAAGGAAAAGTGAGTGCCAAAGTCCTCACCGATTTCGAGGCCACTTCCAACGCCCCTTCACTGAATGATGCCCTGTGTGCCTGGCTTGCCAGAACCCCAATCAACGGGTCGCTTCCGGAATCAGAGAACGATGAAAACGTGACTCAATCCTTCGTCCAAGGCCACCTTGATGTTATGAAGCGCCATGGGGAGGATGTCATCGCTCATATCGTGGCGATCGGGCACGGTGAGGAAGCACAAGTGCGTCCCCGAATCGAAGCAGCACAGCACCAAGCTGCTTCATTCTTGATGCCAGAGGGGATAGTTTCTCGATCTCGTGCAGGCTTGTTGTTCATTGAATCTTACCCGGAACTTCCTCTTCTTTCTTGGCCACGTCGCCTTATTGATGCTTTTGTCGGCCTTGAACAGAGCATGCTTTTGTTCCGTTCTGCTCACGCTCGAATGGTTGAACGAATGATTGGGCGAAGAATGGGAACTGGAGGTTCAAGTGGGGTGGATTACCTTGACGCTACGACAAAATACCGAGTGTTCGTCGATTTGTGGGCTGTCAGAACAATGTTGGTCAAGCGGGACGCTTTGAACGATGTTGACCATCCCGAATTTTACGGGTTTGCAATGGCTGAGTGAACTCAGTCTTCGTGAGGGTCGATGTCGATTGGGATCAACTCGTGCTCGTATTCATAGAGCGCAATCTTGAGAGGGTCCAACACGAAACGGACGGATGCTTCTTCAAGTCCGTAAAGTGAAACAAGTTCTTCTCGGAAAGCTTCCCGAAGAACTTCTTCATTGGCGTACAGAGGGGCACCCATTCCAATTTGAAGTGCTCGCGCACCAATGATTCGGGCTCGTTCGAAGCGGGTGTGGAGTCGTGCTGGCTTGACCATAAGAGATGCACCTGCGACAGTGTCGCAACTCGGCCACTTGCCTACTCTTCTTGAATCTACCCCAAGTCAACGGTAACGGGCTAGGGCCTATTCATCCTCGTTGTCGAGTGAAACGGAGGTGACCGCGTTCTTCCACATGACCAATGCAGGGGCCAACAATAACAGCAATACAAGCGTTGTAACAAGTGCGATTTGACTGGATCTTGGAGCGGGTGCATCGGCAGGCGAATCATCCTGTTCGTTGAGATCAAACCCCATTGCGGGGTTGGGTGAATTTACGGCGAGGTTACGCACCCCATCCGTTTCCAGCATGACCACCACACCAGTCCCGTTTAATTCAAGCAAGTGGCTAATGTTCCCTGCACCATCACTGGCGTTAAAGTGTGCAGCATCGATCACCATGTTCCTGTGGATGTAGTCCTCAGTTTCGTGCGCTACATCGGCAGTCCGCCACACCGTGACCGTCCCATGAATAGAAGTGTTCCAAGTCAGGGTGTGGTTGTTTACGGCAACCTCCGTGAGGCCCTCGAATTGTGTTGTGCTGTTGCTCATAATTGCCCCCAAATCTTGGGCTTGGCTCGTACCTGTGAGGAGGTCCTCTCCGTTGTGGATCAGGCTTGGCAGGAACAAAAGACGATACATTCGATTGAACCGTTGGTTCGAGTCGGTGTTGTAAGTCAGATCTTGAGGTGACGGATGGTGCCTTAGAACAAAGGTTTCATTGTCGACCAGTTCATCTAAATCAGCATCCAAAACTTTGCATGGTTCACACCAATCAGCCCCAAAATATTCGACAAAGTGGTCTGGCCTGATTGGCTCGCAGTCCTCGGCTTGAATGCAGGCCTGGTCGAGGGTCAGGACATCAATCGTCGCTCCTTGTGGTCCCTCTTCGATTTCTTCGGCCAGAACCTCGCTCAAAAACGAACCACTGCAGACAAGCAGCATGCAAAGGAAAACAACACTTCTCATGAATTCCTCGCCCTCCTCAGTGCTCGGGTGTGGGAATGTGTTCAAAAGGGGTCTCCTCTCACCTTCACACATGGAGGCTGTATGGTGGCGTCGCCCGTCTACCCTGCCACTTGTTTTGCTCGGTATGGCACTGGTCATCATCGTAGCAGGAGGTACGATTCGCATCAATGATGCGGGTGAATCCTGTCCTGATTGGCCACAATGCTTCGGAACGTGGGGTTTCGATATCTCTGTTGCAGAGCAGGCGGAGTACTGGGAGGAACACCCAGATGAAATTGATTCACGTGGTGCCGATCACCGATACACCATCTTCGAAATCTTCACTGAATGGATTCATCGGGCTATGGTTGGGGTGATTGCTCTCCCCGTCCTCTTCAACGCCCTGCTGATGCGTGCGAAGCGTTCTACTTACGGAACCCGTGGCTATCATCTTGCAGTTTTTGCAGGTGTGATGCTTATTTTACAAGCAATAGCGGGTGCCGTGACCGTGTTTTATGACAATGCAGACTGGTCGGTTGCCTTGCACTTGTCTATGGCGTGTATATTCTCAGCCGCATTTATTTTCCAACACATGGAGATGCGCTCAAAAGAGGGCTCAAAGCACCCGCTTTACACTCTGCCTAAGGCTTTCATCACAGCCAGTAAAAAGCGTGTTGAAGCCATGGTTGGAGCGGTGTTCACACTCCTCATCCTCGGCGCTTGGGTCTCATCAACAGCAGGCGGTCAATACAACCAGGGCTGCTCTGTCGGGTTCCCAACCGGCTGGCCGACCTGTAACGGCAGTGTGTTTCCCTCGTTTGATGGACCAGGAGTTTTGGTTCAAATGGTGCACCGCTTTGGGGCGCTCGTCGTCGGACTTGTCTTGGTGACTGGTTCTGCCCGAATCCGCTCGGATGCAAGGGAACTTGGTGCGACCCCCACATTTGGAAGGATCACAGATATCACTGCGGGCTTCTGGATGCTCAACGTTATGATTGGCGGGTCCTACATCATCGCTGCAAAAATGGACAGTTTCCCTGAATGGGTTTCCTTGCTCCATCTTGTCGTGGGGGTGACAGGTCTCCTTGTTGCAACAACAGCATTGTTTTCACTGCGAATATCCGCTGCCAACCACGACAGCAATTCAGAGGAGGAGTGAACGATGGACCTTGGCGTTGATGAGGTGGAACAGAGCCCTCACCCCGGTTGGTTCAGCGTGTTCCGTCAATTGATGAAATTGCGAGTCATCATCCTCCTTCAGATCACGGCTATATGCGCCATCCTCGTTCACGACCTCGTAACCCCAAACGATCGTACATGGCTCGATACCCTGTTGACCATCGTGATTACCGTTGTTGGTGGGACCCTCTCCGCAGGTGGCTCAAACGCCATCAATATGTGGTATGATGCAGACATCGACCCGTTGATGAGGCGGACAAAAAACCGCCCAGTTCCTCAAGGCCACATCTCTGCTCGAGGAGCTCTATTGTTCGGAACTTCGATCGCTATTTTGGGCTCTTCACTCTTTTTGTTAGTGAGTTGGAAAGCGGCTTTTTGGTCCTTCTTTTCAGTCGCCTTCTACGTGTTGATTTATTCGATGTGGCTCAAACGAAGAACACCGCAAAACATCGTGATTGGTGGCATCGCAGGATCAACCCCCCCACTGATCGGTTGGGCTGCGGCAGCAGGTGATTCAATCCTCATGAATTCGAATCCCTTTGCATTGGGTTCTCCGATTCCATGGTTGTTCTTTGCGCTCATTTTCTTTTGGACGCCACCTCATTTTTGGGCACTAGCGCTTTACAGGTCTGGTGAATACGCCAAAGCTGAAGTTCCGATGATGAACGAGGTACGTGGCCCAAAGCATACGTTGATGTTGTCGAAAATATACTGCCTTTGCCTGTTGTTATTGAGTGCAGTCCCGTTGTTTTGGCCGGATTCTGGACTCCCTCTTCTTTGGTCTCTTCTTGCTGGTGGATTGACCGTGTGGTATTCGAAATCAGTTTGGGACATTGATCCCGTTGAGCCAACCGATGAACACGGGCGCATGCCGAAGGCGGCGAAATCCTTCTTCCGCTCACTCTATTATCTCGGTTGGATGCATCTCGCACTTGTTTTGGTGTGCGTCCCCCCCTCCACTTGGCTCGGTCCTCTTGGGCCTCTATGAGTCCTCAGTGGCTCGTTTACCTGCTTGAACCCTCAACGTGGCCTCACCGTCATGTTCATGACTGCTTCATCGGTCGGCGGCTTTGTCTGCGGCAGTCGCATAGCCTGGCCATTGCGCTGGATTGCTAATCCAGTGGTGTCTCACCTCGGGAGTTCAAATCTCCCCTGCCGCGCCATAACGAAGTTCAATCGAAGAAGTCGTCAAACTCATCGGCGGTGGTTTCCACGCCTGCTCGGCGATTTCTTGCGGCCATAATCCGCTTGAGGCGCTTTCGCCTTTGCAACAACAACGGTAAGGTGATGATTGACATAACGAGCATGATCAAGGCAGCCAACCCGGTTGTGGTGAATTCATCCTCTTGCATGTAATCTGTCAATGTACCAAGCCATGGCACACCCAATGGTGGTTCTGGCTCAGGTTCTGGCTCAGGGATCAAGTGTTGGTAGAAGTCCCACCAATCATCCTCAATCGTTACACGCTCGACGTTCGGGGATGGATAGTCGGCAATCAATTGTTCATTCCCAACTGAATCCACAGGTGCGAGAATGAAGTAATACGTCCTCAGTGGGCGGATGCTGGAGTCCTCTAGGCCCGAGGTGTTGTAGTGGCCTTGTTCCCCGGGTATGGAGACGAGATTGCTTGCAATCGGAGTAAGGAAGCGCAAATCGATGTCGTCTGGTTGTTGCTCAATCATGTAGAGGTTCCAGAAGAGCTGCCCGTTTGGTTCGTTTTCTGGCCACATCCATGTGAGATTGAGTTCATAACACATGTTCCAATCGTTGACGACTTTGTAGCACTCCGTATCGTTGGTGAATGAGGATGTGTGCTGGAAGTTACTGATGCTTGAAACAGGGGGTATCGCATCACCGCAGAAGGCAGTCGCTTGTCCATTTTCATCAAGACTGACATTGATGTGTTCGAAATCTGGCGTACCTTCTCTGCTGGCAGGCATAATCGCATAGGAAGCGCAATCACCTGTTGAAAGTGGCTCCGGATCAATCCATGAGATGCTTGATGGGTCAATCGAGGCAGCCAGAGTATCGGAAGTCAATTCCTTCCAAATAAATTCATTCACACCGTTGGCCGGGTCAGGGAACAATGTGCCTGCTTGTTGTTCAAGCATGAGTTTGTAGATGTTCCATCCACCTACATAGGGGTTGGTTATGTCGCCGGTGGTGGTCCAATTCAATTGCAATTGACCGCCTTCAAGTTGTGTGCTTGTGATTGGCCCTGTGCTGAGGTTCGCAGGAGGTGATTCCCCTATGATGAGGATCACTCCGTTGCTGGTGAGGGTCACATCAATTGTGTCATCCTCATTGACCGAGTATTCGTCAAGGTAGGTCCAGATGTAATCATCCATGGTCGGTAGGTAACGTACATCCACAGTTTCAAGTGGAATATTTGTTGGCAGCAGGGAGGATATATTCAGTTGAATTTCCATCCAATCCATACCGACCTCTGGGGAATCATCGACGGTCGAAAGCACTTCGAAGGAGAGCAGCAACAAAGGCTCCTTTCCTTCGCCAATACCGTAGGAGGTGCCCAAGATTGGCAGGGATGACTCGTGCTGGAAATAGGCTGAACTCCGGGCGACAGCTTGTCCACTGAACAACTCGCCGTTGTCGAGAGAGATGTAATCATACACTGTGATGTCTTTGTGAACCGATTCTAATTCTCCAAACACATCGGTCACACGCAAGGTGATGATGTGGTCACCCAGTCCTAAGCTGCCACCAGAGACGTTTAATTCAGGACCATAACCGAGGTTGATGATACCAGAAACCCACCATGAATAGTTCAGGGGCCCCGGGGCAGTAGAACTTGTACGAGCAGACATCTGAATGTTTTCACCGGTGGTGTAGGTGCCTGTGGTACTGGCTTGATCGATGTTGGCATTGATGGCACCAGCGACGAGGTCTGTGACTTCCGACAATGCATTGTTGCTGAATCTATCTTCATCTCCTTCATCGTGGCCTGATGGCACTTGAATGGTAAGGGTTCGATCGTCGCCCACTGTTGTGATATTGAAGGTGCAAGTACGAGTTTCCCCTGGTAGGAAGGTTGTGAGGAGGCATGAATTTTCGTACTCCACTTCACCAATCGGATCGTACACTTGGAAGGCAACGGATACAAGATTAACCGTCTTATTTCCGATGTTGGATACCGTTGCAGTCACCATGTCTTCTCCGTAAAAGTAACTCGCGGAACTGGAATCATGGGAAGGAACCATCGATGTGGCTTGAAGGTCGATTGTGTCATCGAAGGTGACGACGACACTCGAAACATCATTTGAGGGGTCGAGATCGCTGTATGGAGTGCCAGTGCTGTCGAACAACCCCCACTTGA
>DAFX01000023.1 GCA_002495535.1 Euryarchaeota archaeon UBA433 | reverse complement strand
ATGCCAGATTGCTCCAACATGTGCCACGAGTCGAGTGGAAAAGGGTTGGGTCAAACGATTGGCATCGGAAAAGGCACAGTTTCCCTCGATGATTTTAATCACGCAGACGTGATAATGGTCATTGGACAAAACCCTGGGACAAATCATCCTCGTATGCTCACAGCATTGCGAGATGCAAAGCAGAAGGGGGCTACCATCATCCACATCAATCCTCTTCCTGAGGCCGGCCTTGAACGATTTAAACATCCTCAAGATTACATGAAATTGAATTTCAAGACCACGCAACTCTCAGATCACCATCTACAGGTGAAAATTGGTGGCGATGCGGCATTGATGAAGGGATTCATCAAAACGCACCTCAAACACGGGGGACTTGATCAGAGTTTCATAGAAGAATCAACACTCGGTTTCGAGTCCATGCAAAAGAATGCAAAGGAAACCCCATGGTCATCAATCGTAGCTGACAGCGGAATCGAGAAACAACAAATTGAATTTGTTGGCCGTCTTCTCTCACAATCAAAAGCAACAATTGCTTGTTGGGCCATGGGGCTCACTCAACAACCCAATGGTGTTGCTGTGATCCAAGAAGTCGTCAATCTCTTACTTCTTGGAGGGCATGTCGGCAAGCCAGGGGCTGGGTTTTGTCCAGTGCGCGGCCACTCAAACGTTCAAGGCGATCGAACGGTCGGTATTTGGGAAGCCCCCACCGATGCATTCCTTGACCGAATGGAGAATGGGCTCGGCATCCCCATGCCTCGGAAGCACGGTTACGATGTCGTTGGTGCCATTCACGCAATGAGAGAAAATTCCGTGAAATTGTTCTTTTGCATGGGTGGTAATTTCTTATCGGCAACACCAGACACGCTCGCTACTGCAGAAGGATTAGGCAACGTGGACCTCACGATTCAGGTTTCTACGAAACTCAACAGATCGCACTTGATCACTGGGAAAACTGCGCTCATTCTACCGTGCCTTGGTAGAACAGAACTTGACCAACAATCCAGTGGGCCACAATTCGTCACAGTCGAAAATTCCATGGGTATTGTCCACAAGTCGACTGGAGGACTAAAACCAGCATCAGACGAACTTTTGAGCGAACCAATGATTGTGGCGCGCATGGCTGAACATTCGTTGGAAAACTCCCCTCTGCCATGGATTGATTTGGCAAATAATTATGATTTAATCCGTGATTTAATGCAAGAAAGTCTTGCTGGCTTTGACGATTACAATGAACGCGTTCGACAAGAAAATGGTTTTGCTTTACCCAACCCACCCCGGGACAACCGTACGTTTTCAACGCCTGACTCTAAAGCCCATTTTACGAGTCATCCACTTCCTAACCTCTCCGTGCCAGAGGGGTGCTATACCATGATGACCATGCGTTCACACGACCAATACAACACCACGATCTATGACGTTCACGACCGATACAGGGGCATCCATGGTAACCGGCGTGTCGTTCTAATGAACGCTCAGGATATGGCAAACAATGGCTGGAAGAACCGCCAAAAGGTGGATTTGACAAGCCATTTCAAAGGTGTACAACGTTCTTCAGATGGGTGGCAACTCGTCGCCTATGACATTCCCGCTGGAAATATCGCGACCTATTTCCCAGAAGCGAACAGTTTGGTGCCGCTTGATTCTACAGCAGACATTTCGAACACACCTACTTCCAAATGGATCACCGTATCCATCGCCGTTGCTTCAAATCGATCCCAGGGGCAAGAGGAAGAATGAAGAAAATCGGCTACCTGGAACTGGTCAGAACGAATCGTGCATTCCGGCGCTTATGGTCTGCATCCGTCATTTCGATGCTCGGAGAATGGTTCAACACCATCGCCCTCTTCCTCATTATTTTCGAATATACAGATTCAGAATTTTTGCTTGGATTACTGTTCACAATACGAATGCTTTGCTTTGCGGCCTTCCAGCCATTTGGCGGTCTTTTGGCCGACCGATTCAATCGGAAATCGATCATGGTGTGGACGAATGTACTCCAAGTAGGCTTGGCTCTTTGTTTCCTTCTCGTGAATGGACCTGAAGACATAGTGTGGATTTATGTCCTGACAGGATTGATGATGATCATGCATGGAATGTATGTGACTGCCGAGCGCGCAGCACTACCAAACATTGTACCACCTGAGCACCTTGCGACTGCAAATGCTCTTGACGCGGCGAGTTGGTCAACGGCTCTATGCCTCGGCGCCATGCTTGGGGGAATTGTTGTGGAGTTTTGGGGCACTGATGCGGCGTTTCTTATCGACTCGGTCACGTTTGCCATTGGTGCATTCATGCTCCGCAACCTCACCATTCCACAAACAATTGATGAAGATATGAAAGGACCGCTCTTTGCTACAGCGTTGCTTAACATCAAGAAAGGATGGCTCCGAATTGTTCGAGAGAAGCGAATCCTACGCATTGTTTTTGCAAAATCTTCGTGGAACATTGCCGGTGGAGGCCTCGCTGGCGTTTTCCTTGTTGTTGCTGGATCTGATGTAGACGGATTTGGCATGGCCGTCGGATTTGGCATCTTTTTCTTCGCCAGGGGTGTTGGAACGGGACTTGGACCAATTGCTGCAAGAGCTTTCCTCACCAATGAGGAACGTTGGCCATTCCTTGTTGGCGTATTGGTGATGATTTCCGGTGGTTTCTATTTCCTCGTGGGATGGACCTTAGATCAAAGTTTACTGCTCACGGTGCTGCTTGTGATGCTCGCTCATTCCGCATCGGGAGCAAATTGGGTGCTGTCCACCATCCTGACCCAAAAATGGGTTGAAGATGAGGTGCGGGGGAGGGTGTTCTCTATGGATATGCTCATCATGTCGATCGCTTTTTCGATTTCGAGTGCTTCGGCTGGTTATCTTTTAGAAAATGAATTTTTCACGCTCCAAGAGGGTTTCATTCTCTTTTCGATCTTGATGATGTGCTCTGGTGCATTTTTCACCCTTTGGAAGGCCGATACAAAACCTGTTTGACAACGTGAGTCATTCGAATACGAACGCTCAAGGGTGGGCGATGACTCCGTGATTCATGGGCGGTGAATATCAGGCGTTGAAGGCACACCTTGCCGAAGGTATTCCCGATACCCTACCGGACCACCCCGGCATCGATCCAAGCGTAGATCATGCACCAAAACGAAGGCAAATTCTCAGCACCAAAGAGAAGAAATTAGCGTTACGCAATGCTCTCAGGTACTTCCATAGAGATCATCATGAGGTGTTAGCAAGTGAATTCGCTCAGGAATTGAACGATTTTGGTCGAATTATCATGTGGCGTTTCCGCCCCACGGAATACGAAATGAAGGCACATCCCATCGATGCATACCCTGCCAAGTCTCTTCATGCAGCATCCATCATGCTGATGATTCAAAACAACCTCGACCCTGCTGTCGCACAGTTCCCTCATGAACTCATCACCTATGGTGGAAATGGCTCGGTGTTTCAAAATTGGGCTCAATACAGACTCACGATGCAATATCTATCACAAATGGATGATCAACAAACATTGGTGATGTATTCAGGTCATCCAATGGGACTCTTTCCTTCAAACAGCCATGCACCGCGGGTCGTCGTAACCAACGGCATGATGATCCCGAGTGAATCAACGCCAGAAAATTATGAACGATTGAATGCTTTGGGTGTCACGCAATACGGGCAAATGACTGCTGGCTCATACATGTACATCGGCCCTCAAGGAATCGTCCATGGCACAACCATCACCCTTCTCAACGCCGCACGAATGCACCTCGGATTGTCAGGTGACGAAGGCTTAGAGGGCGTCACATTCGTCACGTCTGGATTAGGCGGTATGTCTGGTGCTCAAGCTAAGGCTGCCGTTATTGCCGGCGCGTCGTGCATCGTCGCTGAATCCAACGCCCATGCCGCTCACAAAAGGCACGAGCAAGGTTGGCTCACTGAAGTCACAGACCAAATCGACACGGCGATCGACCGCATGGTTGAATGTGCGGAATCGAAAACTGCAATATCAATTGGTTTTATTGGCAATATTGTAGAACTGTGGGAGCGACTCGTTGAACGTGGAGTTTCAGTGGACCTCGGTTCGGATCAAACGAGCCTTCATAATCCGTTCCAGGGCGGTTATTTCCCGGTTGGTATGCCGTATGAAGAGGCAGCGCTAATGTTGTCTGATCAACCTGAAAAATTTGCTGAAGAAGTAAGAAAAACCCTTCGACGTCATGCAAATGCAGTGAACACAATGTCGGAAAACGGTATGTACTTCTGGGACTATGGTAACGCTTTCCTCCTCGAAGCTGGACGCGCAGGTGCTGATGTCAAGAATGAAGATGGTTCGTTCGCCTATCCAAGTTATGTCGAGGACATTATGGGTCCAATGTGTTTTGATTATGGATTTGGACCATACCGCTGGGTGTGCTGTTCTGGCCAAGAGAGCGACCTTGCAATCACGGACCAAATAGCAATGGAAGTTCTAGAATCAATGATGAAGGACGCACCCGTGGAAATCATGCAGCAGATGAAGGACAACGTGAGATGGATCAAAGAAGCTGGACAAAATTCCATGGTTGTTGGATCCCAAGCGCGTATTCTCTATGCTGATGATGAAGGACGAAGAAAGATCGCTTCCGCAATGAATCAAGCCATTGCCAGTGGAAAGATATCCGGACCTGTTGTTCTTGGCAGAGACCATCATGACGTTTCTGGGACCGATAGCCCCTACCGTGAAACCGCAAACATCCGAGATGGATCGATGTGGACCGCAGACATGGCCGTCCAAAATTTTGTTGGAGACGCTTTTAGAGGCGCCACTTGGGTGAGCCTTCACAACGGTGGCGGTGTCGGTTGGGGGCAGGTTATGAACGGTGGATTTGGAATGTTGTTGGATGGCTCAGAAGAATGTGAGGCTAAATTGCAATCGATGCTCCACTGGGATGTCAACAACGGTGTAGCGCGTCGTGCATGGGCGAGAAATGACGGCGCCAATTTTGCAATCAAACGAGCAATGGAAGCCGATGAGCGCCTCAAAGTAACACTCCCGCATACCTCGGAAGATCGAGTTCTTGAACATGCGTTGAAAAATGGTGATGATTGATGAGGCAAACAGTTCAGTTGGACGGTTCAACCCTTACTCCTGCAGAGGTGGAACGAATCGCTACACATCATGTGGATGTTGGCATTTCCCAAGCAGCTTGGCAAAAGGTAGAACGCGCAAGGGCCGTTGTTGATGGCATCCTTGAACGAGGAGAAACCGTATATGGCATTAATACTGGATTTGGTGCTCTTGTCCATCAACGAATCTCATCAGATGATTTGGCACAGCTCCAAACTAATTTGGTTCGATCCCATGCCACTGCACTTGGGGCTCCCATGTCAAGAAGTTCGGTACGAGCGATGATGGCCGTGCGCATCAATTCCCTCGTCAAAGGCCATTCAGGCGTCCATCCTGATGTGCTAAAGCAACTGATAGAATTTCTAAACAAAGACATAGTCCCTTACGTCCCACGCATCGGAAGCCTTGGTGCAAGCGGTGATTTGGCACCGCTTTCTCACATGGCAATGGCACTCCTCGGTGAAGGAGAAGTGCTTGACAAAAATGGCGCACCAGTCCCTACCAAAGAGGTCTTGATTGCTCACGGGTTGATTGGCATTAAATTGCGCGCCAAGGATGGACTGTCACTGATCAATGGCACAAGCCAAATGTTGGCTTTCATGACACTGGCTGAAAGAAACCTCTCCAACCTCTTGCCCCTGGCAGATCTGATCCTTGCGACGTCTATGGAGGCAAGAAAGGCGAGTGTACAACCATCTGATCATCGAGTGCACGATGCGCGTCCACACCCTGGTCAATCCCTGGTTGCGAAGCGGATACGAGCCATCATGGCGAATTCTCCGATTTTAACATCCCATACAAATTGCGACCGGGTGCAAGATGCCTATTCCTTCCGTTGCGCACCCCAGGTCCACGGGGCAGTGCTTCAGCGCTACACTGGTATGCTCGAAACCTTACAAATAGAGCTCAACAGTGCAACCGATAACCCGTTGATTTTCCCTGACCCCCAAAACCCTGGCCCTCACGAGGTCATATCTCAGGGTAATTTTCATGGAGAAGTTATCGCCTTAGCAGCAGATTCGATGTCCGCAGCTCTGTTTGAGTTGGGTTCAATCTCCGAGCGACGAATCGATCAAATGTTGGATCCAGCACGAAGTGAGTTGCCTCCATTTTTAGCCAAGGACTCTGGTTTAGAATCTGGATTAATGATCGTGCAATATGTGGCAGGTGCATCGCTTGCTGAACTCCACGGCCATGCCTCGCCAAGAGCTGCCTTTTCCACCACGACTTCAGCAGGACAAGAAGACCATGTGAGCATGGGCGCGACTGCAGCATGGAACCTCTTGGAGGCCACACAACGATTATCTGAAGTGTTGGCTTGTGAATTATTCGTTGCTTGTGAAGCACTTGAATTTGAATCACTGGAACCCTCGGTGTATGTCGCAACCCTCAAACAGAGGGTCAGGACCATTGCTCCAAAACTAACGGGCGACCGCGCGACGAGCAAGGAATTGATCAAGATTTCACAGGAGCTTTTGGATGGTGCATGGCTCGCGCGTATTGAAGCGGAATTAGGGCGGCTCCCACGTTAAAGTGATTGAACAAGCGATAGGATTTCTTCCAGACCGGTCAATTGGCGGATTCTGAACTTTGATGTTGTCAACTCGCTTGCAGAAAGCATTGATTCTTTTTGTTCTAGGAGGCGCTCAAGTTCAACGGCCCTTCGGACTTTCCCCTCAACTTCTGAATACAGTGAATACGATTCGTGGTCTGCAAGATGCAGGGCCGGTTCCACTTCAGATACATCCAAACCCATCCGCCTCCACTGCAAAATTCGCTTCCGAAGGATGGCTTTTGTGAACCCAACCTCTGGCAAACGATTGAGCATCACCAGTGCGGGTAACCCCTCATTTGTAGCTTCAATTGACGGCGGTGTTTGCTCAAATTCGACTGGCTGCTCTTCATGGGACGATGAATGAGTCTCGATTTGTTGGAAGAGCTCAAACACTGGGGCCTCACGATGGAACCTGGCCAACCATACAGAATCAAAGGCCAATTCATCGAGTGGAAACAAGAGTGTCCATTGAGTTCGATGAAGATCGTCACGTAAAGTTCGAATGAAATTCAACATCACCGCTTCACCGTGCAACGTCACCAGCCACTCTAGCCCTTCGAGTATAATTTGACCGTGGTGATTGTTGATGCGGCTTTGAATGAGATCATGGAGGGCATCCAAATCAGGAGCAATGTGCGCTTGGCCCACACGATGAGTCATCCAGTATGTTTCGACTTTAGCAATATCAATGTGCTCAAGGAGTCGACGATGTGGCAATCGCGAAAGAAAAACCAAGTGATTTTCTGATGATTGACTGTTCCAGTCAATCCACTCTAACAATGATGCTCCTTGAGGAAAATCACAACTGTAGATGTGTCCTCTTTCCATTTTTTCGCCCCTGACGAAACCCACTCCTTGCACCTCCATTGGTACGGGTAAGCGTTGAAAGACTATGAATCATTATATCCGTTGTTGTCGTCGGTGGAATAGGTGTGCCCATGACCGAAGACAAGACTGAACAAGTTGGAACTGGCGAATGTGGTGCTTGTCGAGCGGTTATCCCACTCGATTCAGACCGATGCCCTGAATGTAATGTCTCCTTTTCTGGAGTTTCAGATGAAGCATTGGGAGAATGTGGTGCGTGCCACGGACTCGTCCCACTCGACTCGACCAAATGTATGCATTGTGGCACTGTTTTCATTGCCGATGATGTCGTAGACGTTCTTCGAAACTGGCTTGCAACAACGGGCATCACCATCCCCACATTGTTCAAAAAATTCGATGCAGATGGTGACGGTCAAATTGATTCGTCCGAACTGAAAACTGGGCTGTTAAGCCTCAATCTGGCAGATTTGCCACCCTCCCAAGTCGAGCGATTAATCGAAACAATCGATGCCGATGGAGACGGGCGAATCGATCTTGATGAACTTCACACCACAATCACTGGTGATGTTTCAGAAAAGGAGGAAAAAGAAACCCCTCCGGCTGCTGAAGCCACCTCAGAAGAACCTGAATCCGAAGCGGTTGAAGAAGACGAGGATGTAGTGGCAGAAACCGAAGAAGGAAACGAATCCGAAGAAGCGGATGAATCTGAACACGATGATGCGGAAGAAGACGCCCAGGATTCTGAGGACAGCGAGGATGAGGGGGACACTCAGCATGGTGATGTTGAAGACCTCGAAGAGGAAGATACCGAAGAGGATGGAATGGATGACTCAGAGGAAGAAGAACTCGAGGACGAAGCCTCTTCGGTCGATGAGGCACAAGAAGATGAGGCTTCTGAACCAGAGGATGACGAAACCCTCGATGATTCAGGTAAAGAATCACTCATTCAACGCATTGCAGACGCAATGGATGAACAAGAAACATCCGCAACACGTTTCTTCAATTCATTGGACAGGGACGCGAACGGCAACGTCGACATCCTTGAACTCATGAATGAACTTACCATGCTTCTCGATGACGAAGTCACTCACGATGACATAGAGGAATTCCTCCATGATGTCGATGATGATGGCGACAGATCAGTCGATATGATCGAATTCATCACGGCCCTTGAAGCCCTTGAAGATGCCGAAGAAGTAATCGACGAAGGTGCAAGAATCGATAAAATAAAACCAGAAAAGCCGTTCCCAACACCACTTCAAAAGAAAATGATGGGGAAGCAATGGAACGATATCTTCTGGCCGTTGATTCATTTGGCCTTTGGCCTCTTCATAGCAGCATGGGTCCTCAACGGATTTGGTGGCGTTGGCCCGCTTAGCGTTGACGGAACCGGAGGCCCTGTGGAATTGGAAACAAAAGGAACACTCCTGCCCCCTGCCGGGCTCACTGACGGTGACATTTATCCATGTGATCCAACAATACAAGTGGGCGATTGTAAGAATTCCCTCACGCCGTTCGCCGGAGAATCCAGCTCCATGCCAGCAGGGTTCTATTGGGATGGAATCCTCTTCATGCTCCTTGGTACCGCCGGCCTGATTGGAAGCCTCTACGCGCACCTGTTATTGATGCCAACGTGGAGAGCACGAGCCAAGGCGATGAAGGAAGTACAAGACGATAAAGAGGATGCCGCGGATGAATCTGCAGGAGAAAGTCAACCTGATGCCGAAACTGAAGAAGGTGATGAAGAAGGCCTCGATGAAGATCTCGAAGAAGAAATGGATGAAGCGTTGGAAGAGGATTTCGAAGATGAAAACTTGGGTGACGCTGATGAAGAAGAAGATGGTGATGGAGAGGATTCGATCGATATCGGCTCCCACATTGGTTTGGTCCTAGAGGATGAGGAAGTGTTTGGCAAGATCATTGAATTCGATGATGATGACGAAACTGTCACCATCGAAGAGGACGAGACTGGAGACATCATTACCGGATACCAAGAGGACATGTTCCTGGAGTGATTGAATGGGCAAAGACCCTCTCCAATTGTTTGCAACAATCGCTGCATGCCCTACCTGCGGCTGCTTTGAATTGAAAGGCAGCGTCCGTTGCTCCGAATGTGGCACCTTCCACTCTGGCATCCACATGGAAGAGCGAGCGACGCCAACTGAAACGGTTCATATTGAGCGCGAACCCGTTGATCCTATGGCCTATTCACTCTCCGGTTCGCAAGCGTTGCCCGAAGAATCATTTGAGGAGACTGAAGAACTAGTTCATTGGGGTGGAGGTTCTTCGGACTTCACGATGGAAGATGCAGATGAGCCACCCTTGTCTCGTGTAGACCCGGATGAACTCGAACTGCCTGATCCTGAAGACCTCTCTCGTATTGATTCTTGAAGTAAAATCTTTCAAGAT
>DAFX01000058.1 GCA_002495535.1 Euryarchaeota archaeon UBA433 | reverse complement strand
TGGAGCGCGGCATCCCTCAAACTCGATGGCCTTGCCGAGCCTGTAAGGGGCGCGGATGTGAGAAGTGCGATGGGACCGGTTTACAATACAAGAAAAGTGTTCAAGACCTCATTGGTAACCCATTGCTTGGCTTGTTTGAAGCAAAGGAGCATGCGTTCCACGGCATGGGAAGAGAAGACATCGATGTGCGTTGCATGGGCCAAGGACGTCCGTTCGTCATCGAGATGAAAGAACCGAAAACCCGTACGGTCGACCTTCAAGCGGCCATGGCAGCAATCAACGAAGCAGCTGAAGGGAGCATCAACATCACTGGATTGAGGGATTCAAACCGAAGTGAAGTTGTGCGAGTCAAAGACACACCTGCGGAGAAATCGTACACCATTCGTTTCCGTGTGATGCCGTTGAGTGAAGCCGAGCATGCCGTGCTCACCGCACCTGTTGACTTGACCCATGTTGACGTGCAGGATCGGGGAGGAAAGGGACGTAAAAATCCAAAACGGCGAAACCGTCGAGGCGATCGCAAAAACGATCACAAAAAACCGCTTCCTGCGGTGATTGAGGTGGTCGAAGGTCCTTCTGAAGACGAACTCAAAGCGCTGAAAAAGGCTGAACTGGTTGAGAAAGCCGAGGCACTTGGACTTGCAAAATCAGGAACCAAGGGCGACCTCATCGCTCGAATCATGAGCGCTGGCCCGCCACCGCCCGTCACTTTTGACCTCCCAACACGAGCGTTGATTGAGGAGACCATCGCCAAACTAGCCGGTGTGAAACTCGCCCAGAGAACACCCGAAAGGGTTGCTCATCGTCGCGCTGATTTAATCCGTCGGCGCACCGTGTTTGAAACATCGGAACCCATCATTGAGACCATGGATGATGGCGTGATGGAAGTCGAATTTACCCTCCGATGTGAGTCCGGAACCTACGTCAAGGAAACGGTTCACGGCGATGGCGGCAGAACTCAACCAAGCCTCTCCTCCCTCATCAAAGCCAAATGCGATGTGCTCTGGCTCGATGTTGGTGACATCCACGCAGACTGAGGTTTTTCCACCCTTCCTGCTCGACTTCATGGCCAAATTTCGAACGTTGACCCCCTCGTGCATCCGTCGCGGTGCTTATATGGGGAAGGCAGGTCGCCGAAGTGCTTGGAAGATGTACATCTGCATATCCGGGCGCATAGGAGGCGAAAAACATGAAGCGATCCAAGGGCCTGCGAGTCGGAACACGAAGCGTTCTACGACGCCGCAAGAACGAACGCAGCCGAATCAACATCAGCCGCGTTATGCATGAGTATCAAGAAGGCGACCGAGTCGCTATCGTTCTCGATGGAGGACAACAAATGGGTATGCCCCACCGCCGATTCCAAGGCCGCACTGGTTTCATCCAGGGGCGCCAAGGTGTCGCATGGGTTGTTGCTGTGAAGGACGGTAACATGCCAAAGACAGTGATTGCTCGCCCTGAGCACCTGCGACCACTCCAGTGAGGAATGCCATATGACAGAAGAAGAGCGATTCGTTGATTTTGCCACTGTTCGAGAGATGTTGTTGGACGCTCAAGGGCGCCGAAACAACCTCACATACGAGCAGAAAGCTGCTTTGCAACACGCTGAATGGGCCGCAAGCGATATGCGCAACGGCTACAAGACACTACCAGAAGTGTTCGAAACACTTCGTGATGCTTTGACTGCAACTGAGAAACTTAGCCCTCACCCTCAACTCGCCGCCAAGTTGGCCGAGTTGATGCCAATGTACCCAGAAACTGTGAAGGCAGTGCTTGCATCTCGCCGGCTCGCCATCGAAGACAACGAGATCAATGAAATCCTTGACATCGTTCGTCAACATGTTGGCGTTGAGTGAAAACTCCCCCCCTTCTTAGAGGTGATTCACAATGACAGGTGGCCGTCGCGACCGCAACATCAAGGTGCCAAACCGTGGCACCAAGAATGAACGTAGTCCGGGTACTGACCACCGTCCATCTCGTCCGGCTGAAGGGCGTGCTGAAGTGCCAAGACCTCAAGCCAAGAAACCACAAAGCCAGCCGCGGCAACAGAACAACCGCTCGCCTCGTGATGGTCAGCGAAGGCAACAAAATCGCCAAGGGCAACGTCAGGGTGGACAGCGAAATGCACGCCCACAACAAAAATCTCCGTTGATGGAGGAATCGTGGGCTCGTGTGATCGATCATGATGTCAGCGACAACGTCATCGTCGCCATTAGTGAAGAAAAGATGCTGCTCTGCCGGCTTGAACCGAAGAATGGCATCTCTCCGTTGCTGACCACATCCCGCGTCTACATCGGAACGGATGCTTCTAAGCGAGTCAACATCGGGCGCGTGCTGGGCATGACCAACCTCGGACGCGTTGCCAATCACGTCAAAGCCGATCTCCCATTGGTGATTCAAATCTTCATCGAAGAAAATGAAAAGCACTTCATTGATACCTTCTTCAATCGAGCTGGAAACATGTCGTTGAAGCAACACTCGTTTGAACTCCTTCCTGGTGTTGGGAATAAGAAAGCCATGCAAATGGTCGAAGCAAGGGGTTCGAGTGGCTTTGAAAGCCTCGCTGCACTCAATGAAGGATGCGGGATTGATGCTGCTGATTTGCTTGCAAAACGGTTCCATACGGAAATGGATGACCGAAATATCCAACCACGGTTGATTGACCTCCTCCTTCCGGTGAAGGCATGAGAGGCGCCCGTTGGTTGGTCGACAGTCTCAGGGCAAAACTGCCTTTTGACAAATCTCTAGGACAGCATTTTCTCATCAATGATGACCTTATTCGGCGTGCAGTTGAATTGGGAGAAGTCGATGACGACGACCATGTCTTAGAGATTGGGCCCGGCCCCGGTGTCCTCACAGAAGTCCTGCTTGAGCGTGGGTGCAGGGTCACCGCAATCGAAATTGATCCAATTGCTGCTGAACACCTTCGTGGGGCCTTCGCTCCTGAGCTTGAGTCTGGGCAATTGAATTTGATCGAAGGTGATGTTTTGGAAGCAACATGGCCGAATGATCTCAGTAAAACTGTGGCCAACATCCCCTACCAGATTTCCTCACCACTTATCGAGCACCTCACCCGCTACTTGCGAAATCCAAGGACAAGCAACATGGAACACGTGGTCCTTTTGGTGCAAGAGGAGTTTGCTGAGCGATTGGTCATGGAATACGAATGTGATGTTGGCTCACTTGGAATGACGGCGGCATTGGATTGGGATTGTGAACTTGAAGACAAGATTGCTCCACACCATTTTAGCCCCAACCCGAAGGTGAACTCGAGGTATGTGACGATGGAAGCGCATCACGAAAAATGGCCGTGTGATGTGAAATTGGTCCGTCAAATGATCCATCAAACTTTTGCAGAACGCCGCAAGAAATTACGCACCACCCTCAAACGATCCCCTCGGCGCATCAACCGGGTATCAGGATGGCACAGCGCACGATGGAAGGTTGCATATGGCCACCATGCTGAAGATGAGCGAATGGAAGCCCGTCCAGAAGAATTGGAATTGGATGATTGGATTTCTTTGGCTAAATCTTTCACTCTAAGTTCTGAAAATTGAGAGGTTAAATACCCTCGAAATCAGGAATTATAAGACGCTGATACGGGAGAGCCTTTTCTTAGTGGTGCCTCCTCGCATGGGATTGTCGGAGGGGATGCTATGGCAAAGAAGGACACCTATCTCGCTTTACT
>DAFX01000107.1 GCA_002495535.1 Euryarchaeota archaeon UBA433 | reverse complement strand
ATCTTGGTAGGTCACCCAGTGAAGTCACCAATTGTTTTTCCACATGCTTAGACAGATCACGTTCGATCAAATCTGCAGAAAGCGACCGAGCATCGAGCACGCAGTTGTCATCCATATAGCGGATAATGTCGACTGGTCTCATCGAGAAAGGTAATTTTTCATTGATTTCACTGAGTGTAGAATGAATCGTTTGCCCGTCTTCGAGGATTGCTCGCAATGGAAAGGTGCGAAGGCGACGCCATGTTTCTTCACCCAAATTCATCCCAGGATCCGTAAGGAAGTATGCCTTGCGCTTCCGAGAGACACCTTTGACGTGCGCCTGGCGTTCGATCAGAAGACCCTGATCTTTGAGCCCAGCAATCGCACGTGGCACATTCGATCGGGCAATAGCAACCGCGTTCGCAATCCCCATTTGCGACAATGCGAACGGGACCTCGACGCTGTTTTTGAAATCAGTGTAATCCAAAAGGTGGAGAAGAATTCTCTCCTGAACTCCTGGCTTAGGATGCACTGCCATATTGGTTCACCGTCACTTATCCTCTTCAACTCTTACGGCTGGTTGAGCAGCCGTTGATCATTGCTCGGGGGTGTAATTTGGGTCTGGAACCCAGCTGTTGCTTGCTTCATCCCACAGCCATCCGGGATGGGTGGATGCTGCTGCTGGCGCTGCGGCAGCCGGTGCTGTGGCCACTGCCTGCTGTGGAATGTTCACTGGCTCTTGCTTGGCCTTAGCCCAGGCATATGGATCCTCTTCTGGAGCCGCAGCCTCGGCGTTTTGAGCATCTTCTTCGAAGTCCTCATATTCAACTTGGAAGAAGAAAGCACCGGCACCAAGAAGCACAATCAGACCAACAATGGCACCGATAATCAACAAGAGATTACCACCTTCAGAATCGGATGAATCAGAACTCAGTTGGAATTGAGTATCAGCAGTCGTGCCTGGAGCCGAATACACTTGACCGTCCATTTCGAAGATGATCGAGGCCTTTTCGACGCCTGACATTTGATTGCTGGCTATGTCCATCGACCATGTACCATCTGCTCCCACTCGTGTGGAGTTAAGGCGGATCCCCTTCGAGTCGTCAAAGCGAGCTGCTACGACGCTGTTTGGCAAACCTTGACCCTCAAATGTAGCGGGGTTGGATGCGGTCACAGGTCCAGTGTCGACTCGTTCAGCACTAAAGGCAACTGAAACCACGATGATGTTGACCTTGTACGAATAGGCCACTGAATCATAGGAGTCTCTGGCTTCAAACATCAGACCCACAAGGGACCATTCTGAAATCACGGAGGTTGGTTGGACCCAAGGCGGGTTGTAGGTGGCAACACCTTGTGCGTTGATGGACACATAATTGGCATACAAATCATCATCGAGGTTTGTCGCATCGTCGAAGATATCGAACAGAAGATCGTTTTCTGCCTCTCCTGTACCGTCTGGGTCAGAGAAGAATTCAGTCAAATCAATCACTGCACCATTACCACACCGGTCAATTGCGTTTGAGTTTGCATCACAGAAGATGGTCAATGTCCCTGCCCAACCGTTCTGGTCGAACACCGGTGCAATGTTATCAGCGTCAGTGGGATTGTCGATGGTGATTCGAATTCGCTGCTCTACCGAATAATCTTCACCATCGTAGGCTCGGATGACCAATTCATATTGCTGATCGTGGATGAGCCTTGAGGTATCCCATGAGGTCGCCCATGCACCGTTTGGTGCAAAAGTTGTGACCGGGTTTGGCCCGTTGTTCAACATCAAGCCGCTTGCCAAATCTTGGATTTGAATTTCGACACGAGTCACTTGTCCATCGTTGTCACGAGCGACACCCTGGATGATTTGCTCTTCGGTTGCACGCAAAACATCGCTGTTGACTGGTTCACTGAGTTGGACGAACGGCAATGCATTGTCGTTCATGATGGTCAATGTCCTTGTTTCTGCGGTGCAGGTTCCAACCATGTCAATGCAGAAATCGCTGTCTGCGGCCCAAATATTGAACGTGTACGTTCCACTGTCGAGTTCCTCGAACTTCCAGTCATACGACCAAGCGGTCGATCCTTCAATTGCAAAGTGGGAGGTGTATCCGTTTGGTCCATTGATGTCAAACCAGATGGACTGAATATCGCTGCCCCATGTACCACTGTATGGATCACTTGCAGTTCCGGTAAACGTGACTTTGTCGTTGTCGTGAGAAGAACCGTCATTCGGAGTTTCGACCAAAATAGTTGGTGCAACAAGATTGAGTTTGTACTTGCGCACCTCGATTGGGGAATAATCCAAACCGTCATAGGAACGAACACGGAACGTCACATCCCCTTCACCTTCTGGGTGGGCAGAAAGATCCCAATCAAAGGACCAAGCCTTGAACGGGTGGTTCGAAAGCGTGATTTCCCCACCAGCACCAGAGGTGTCAACGGCGGAGTACCAATCGACTGAACCAGGAGGTTGGACTTCAACTCGCTTGATGAGGCCAAATTGCTTCTCGTAAGCGACAATGTCGAGTGGGTATGGTCCTGCGAGTCCATCCCATGCAGTACCGGTGAGCGTGACGGTGGTTGCAAAGGAAGCACCATCGCCCTGAGTGACGGCAACGCTCGGCTTGAGATTGTCCAAGCTGATGACGTCTTCAATCGGACCACTGAGAACGAAGTCAAAGGCTTCAGTTCCTTTACCAAACTTGAACGCGTTCACGCTGTAGAACGGCAACTCACGGTTTCCAATTTCACAGTTTGAGGTGTCTTGAAGGCTCTGGGATTGATCTGCGCCATCGACGAAGGTGTCTCCATCGTTATCGTACCCGTCTGAACAGGTGTTTTCATCCATGAACTCGGTGATCCCGGGCGAAACTGTGACTTCCACATTGGTTTCACCCACCAAGTGATTCCAGTTTCGGTCCAGATAGAAATCACTCGGCAGTGAAATCTGTGGGGTGAATCCGAATGCATCGGTTTGAAGCGTGTAAAGTGGGAGTCCTGTCGCATCGCTGATGATGACTGTCGCATCTGCTACGTTGCTGTTCTTTGCCTTCACTTGGTAGCGAACGAGTTCACCTTCTCGCACCTGAGAGCCCCAAGCCGAGTTTTGATTCTGAACGTGAACCTTACTTGCATCAAAATTCTGCAAGTCGGCAAACGAGAAGACGGTTGAATTGGCAACGACTTCAAGGGCCATTGGCATGAAGCGTGGGGGTAGAACTGCCGTTGACGGGACTTGCAAGCACTCGTCTTGCACGTATGGGCATTCAGCTCCAAGCCACTGCAGGGAAACTGGATAGAGTTCATTTGCACCCGGGTCAGGGATGTATTCTGATTGAACGGTCACTCTTGATTCTGTGATGTTGTACACCTGGGAAGCATTGGTGTAGGTGTTGCCAGAAAAGTATCCAATCGATCCATACTTGTTGCCATAGTTGTCATCGTACATTGAAATGTTTGCTGCAAACCCACCAACGGCGATTGTGTTGCGTTGTGCGTTCACAATGCCGCCTTTGATTCGGAACCCATCGCCTGCGTTGTTTGTGACGGTGTTGTCATAAATTGTAGCCGAGGACATGAACACGTGAATTGCCGGGCAAGCAAAGTCGCCACCATACAATTGAGAATTGCAAGTTCCGGTGTTGTTTGAAATTTGGTTGTTTGCTAGGTACAGACGAGCTGCTGTAGGCGTTGGAACGTTCCATCCCTGGTCGCCAAAGTGGTATTCGCCAATGAGGACCGCTTCTTTACCGGTATCTTGGATGGTGTTGTTCTCTGCAATCACGTCCGAGGTGCCGTAGATCCACAAACCGTTCCAGCCTCCAATTGGGCCGATGATGTTGTTGTGGATGGCCACCGTCGAAGAACGGATACCAAACCCGGAGGATTCGGAAGCCCCGCTGATGACGTTGTTGCGGGCATCGACAATAGCCCCATCGTAAGCAGTGATTCCAGCACCCTCTGCTGTGGTGATTATGTTGTCTTCAACATGGAGGGTGTGCTTGATAGGTCCCGTCTCCTTGTGGGAGTTGGTGTCAATTGCGTTGCATTTGACGTTGATCGTCGAATTTGTCAACCATCCGGAAGTCCCTTTCAAGAACACTCCGAAAGCGTTGTCTTTAATTTCGATGTTATCGAGGTTGATGTAGGATTCTTCCATGAAGATCACCACACGGCCACCGCCTTGGGTGCTGCAGTCTGGCTCGGTGTTACCGGTAAAGACCGAGTTGAAAACATTCACAGTTGCGAGAATACCAACACCAGCCCCGTAGGCACGGACTGCTGCTGCATCGTAGCCGTTCCCGTCAACACCGAGCGTGAATGTTGAATCACGAAGGGTTGGGGCGGCGAAATCGATGGCGAGTACGTTTGAGGTGTTGATGGCAGAGAAACTCAATCCAGTTGCATCGGTTGAAGAGCCATCAAAAACAAGCACACCATACTGAACCTGTTGAAGTGTGGCGACATAAATCGGGTAGCCGTATGCGTTTTCGAAGTGAGCGTAATTGATTCCAGTTGCGGTGGGTGACTGATCGATTGTCTTTCGAATGATCATACCCGATCCACATCCTGCATCGCTGTTGGTGTAGGTGTTTGAGCCATTAACGAAGCATCGCCCATTCTTCTCGTAGTCCGAAGCGGATGGGACAGACCAGATGAAACGGGCCTTATTCGAGGCTGAACCGGCGCTGGCCCCACATGCGGTGGAGCCGATGCATATTGCTCCTTCAACATCGATGAAAGAGCCATATGGGATGTTGATGGTTGTACCGGCGTTGATGATCAGTTTCGAACCTTCAGCGACTGTAACGTCACCCTGGAGGTTCATTGTCCCGGTCCAGGTCTCAGTCCCAGTAACGGTTCCAACGGTGGTTTCATTGACGGCAGAAGCCGATGGGAGGGTCACTAACCCTGCCAAACTTGAGATCAGGAGAAGCGCGACTAACGACAGGCTTTTTCGGGAAGTATGTTCAGACATAACTGGCACCAACGGTTTACTCCCATTGTCAAGAGAGATATAACACTGCGCCTCTGTTGCCAGTTTAATAATATCGATATGAGTTAGAAATATCACTAAATCGGGCCCATTTGTATCAAATAAAACCGATAGTATCGTCATTAAAACAAACAATTCGATAGCAGCAAGGCAGAAAGAATGATTTCCGTGCGTGAGAAAGCAGGAAAATCCTCAGCAAACTGGGTCCGTTTGTTCAACCTCTTGGATCCAATCCATAGCCATTAATTGCCCGTAACCTGAACGATTATCATGCAGGTCTTGCTTATCGAGTGGTTGAACAGAATTCATCAAAGCCACCTTGATTGCATCAATGCATGTTCCGTCGCTCTGAGCGCTAGGCTTGTACTCGGGGTGCGCTTCCAGCAACAATGCGAGAGCCGCGGTAACAAACACCGTGGCATCAGAGGTCCCACTGCTGGAATACCATGCATTCTCGCTCCCAGTGCTGATGATGTCCACGCCCGGCGCAATCACTTCCGGCTTCAGATGCGGGTGTTGCCTTTGTTGGCCTCGATCATAGACTTGGGAGCCTGATGATGAGTTCGCCCAAACTGCACCCGTTTCAGTTGATGCTCCAACGGTGATGACTCGAGGGATGTTTGCAGGGACTGAGACAAGACCATCATCATCGGACCCACCATCGTTACCAGCTGCTGCAACGACGAACACTCCCGCATCAACTGCTCTTCGAGTGGCGGAGGCCGTCGCACCCTCTCGAGTTGCGTCCAAATTTTGTTCACCTCCGAGTGAAAGGGAAATGATGTCTGCTTCAAAGGTGTCCTGGCACCACCGAATTGCTTCAGCAACCGTGGATTCATCACCACTGTTTTCTCCGTTTTCATCAGTCCCTAACGCTGCAGCAACACCAAGGGTAATGTTGGGGGCTGCTCCAATTTGGTGATCTTGGGCGACTAGAATGCCAGCCATCAGTGTCCCATGAGCCACCAAACCGTAATCAAGAGGCGTTGGAGAACTCCCTCGTAAGTCCCTGAAAGTGACTTCGACACCCTTCAAGGCATCATGGGTGAGATCAATTCCAGTGTCAACCATGCAGACTCGCACTCCTAAGCCAGTAAGGCCTTCATCGGCAGCCGTATCGAGTTGTGCTTGCTCATTGGCCCATTGTGAATCAGGTAAACTTAGTTCCACCCACAAGAGCCCAGAATTCCAGACCACAAAGAGCGTCACCATCAAAACGGCAAAAATCAAGCTGTTGGTCACAAAAGCACGCTGATGTCTTCGACGTTGAATGGGAACAGCTTCCAAAGGGGCCCAGCCTGTGACATCCGCTCGCCATGCGCCTTGAAACCCTACAGCCGCTGGATCGATGGCTGAAAGAATACGGGCGTCTTCCGGTTCGGGAAGAAATTCCACGTGTTCAAATTCGTCCATGTTGACACCCTCGGTGTGACCACCTGCCCCGAAATACGGGGTGTGCGGTATAATGGGTTGTTCTCAATCAGAAGCGCTTGCCACCGCTGCCACGCTTGCCCATTTGGACGCCGGCATAGACTACAAGTCCGATAATAGCAATGATGAGGAAGATCATCCAGTTGTTCTCGCTGGTTTCAGATTGAATGTTGTATTCCAACGAGAAATCGTCACTGGTGATGTTTTCAGCCGTGTAATTTGCGTCAGATCCTGCAACTTCGACTCGGTATTCGAACCGTTGAGATGGTGCTTCCATAGCGCCGACTGAGAACACAGCATTCACTGTGCTACGGGCAGGAATGGTGAGCGTTGTGCTCCATTCTTCGCCTGAGGCTGTGTGTGTCAAGTAAACAATGACGCTACCTGTTGCATCAAGGTAGCCAAAGTTCTCGATTGGAAGCACAACTTGAGTGGCTTCATCATCAGCATCGTGTGTGCTTGCAGTGACGGCATCAGATTGATCGAATCGCAACGAGATCATAGCTTGCTGCAGTTCCACATCGAATGATTCTGTATCCACGCCATTTTCACTGGTTACGGTCACACTGACGGTCTTTGTGGTACCATCCCAATCGGATGGGGCAAAGACAGTAAACGCCTGAGAGCGAACGTCGTCCTTAGCGATCGTGACAACCGACTCCATTGGGGTGACTTCCCAGCCTTCTGGGATGTTGTCTGCTAGTGTGATGGTGAACGAATCGTCGCCATTTCCTGTGTTCTCAAGCATGAAGGTAACCTGTTGAGAGGAGCCTGCTGGAATTCCGATTTCTGTCACTTCTTCAGTGAGTTCAAATCCGTATGTTTGTGGGACCTGAACCTTCAATGAAATTTCGCTTGATTCGCCGGTGTCGGTACTCATTCGCACCTTGACCATGTGAGCATCTTCAAGGTTCCAAGCCTCAGACTGATTGGCAACGTGAACACGAACCATGATTGAAGCAGTCTTCTCGACGCTTGTATCGCTGGCGTTTGCACCAACACCGAGGGTCAAGTCATAGGATTCAACCCAATCTGTACCGTTGAAGAATTCCACCGACCAGAGGTTGCTATCGGGAGCAACTCCAATCGAACCCGTCACGGTGAACACATCGGCGATTTCAGTGCCTTCGTAAGCGACATCCAAGTTGAATTCGATCGTCTTGTGATCTTCCCCTGAAACTTGTGCCATGAGGTCGGTCTCATCGTCATCAATGAGTGTTGCATTGGTGACGCTTCCAGACGACATTGTGATGCTGCTGTCAGAGTTGATCGAGCGAGTGTATGCGAGGTTCACAGGAGCGCGACCCTCACCAATGGATGTCTTTCCACCTGCGATGTACTCCATGTCCAGGTTGTCATCGTGTTGAACAGTCATGAACGTTGAATCGAATTCAATGTCACCTGCTGGCATCAACAAGGTAAGCGTACCGTCATCTTCCAAGGTCATGTCCCATGCAATGTCATCACCAATGGAGATGGTCACATCAACAGATTCGTTGATCATCGAGGCACCATCAGAAGAGGAACCTGCATGGTGTTCATCGAGAGCGAAGTCTGTCCACTCGGTGGAGAGGTCGACCCATCCACCAAGTGCCATTTCCAAATCGATGGAGGCACCGTTAGCCACGGTAGCATCAAGCAAACCGATGGCGACGCCGCCACCATTTTCATCTGCATTAGATTGAGTGACCACAACAATCCATTCACCCGGTGCAATTTCTGCATCCCAAGTGAGCACATCGTCAGCAAAGACACCTGTGATCGTGATTGAATCACGAACGGCGTCGAGCGTTGGATAGAGTACGATTGTAGCGCCGTCCAAGCGTGAAGCATCGTTGATATCAGTCACGTTACCAGACACGGCCACATTTCCTGCAACCACTTCAATGTCATGTGATTCTGGGTTGTTCTCAACCGGGTAGGAACTCGAGTTGGAGAGGTTGTAGACTTCTGTTGCGAAACCTTCCTTGCTCACCGTCACAGTATAATCATCAGAGACTGGGACAAAGAGGGACCAAACACCATCACCATCTGTTGTGACGTTGGTATCAACACCCGATGTGTTGCCGAGGATTTCCACGAGGAAGTCCTCAACACCTTCAGTGATTCCAGGTACGTCGTCTTCGTTGAGGTCCCAGAAGACCTTCCCACCGATCTCGACTTCAAGGTCGGCTGTCACGATTCCGAGATCGAGCTTTCCGTCGTCTGCGCTCTCCGTTGTAAAGCTTGCATCGGAGGTATCCAAAGACCAGTGTCGTTGTGGTGCGCTCTCATTGAGGAAGAGGCTCCAGGTGCCTGGCATCATTTGCTCGACCACCATTCCAGTTTCGTTGGACTTGGTGAGCGTCACATTACCGAAGCCATCATGGCTCACTGCAGTCACACGAACGTTCGACATGTTGTTGCCACTGTCGGTTTCTTGCAGTTGGAACATCACCTCAATGGTTTCTTCCGTAGTGTAGGTCAAATCAGTTCGGAGTGTTGAATCCCCATCAATAGTGAGTGGAGCCCGCAAAATTTCCGTAGCGTTTTCATTGGCAATGAACGGAGCGACAATGGTCACCCAGTCGCCTGCTGGAACGTAGGCATGGAAGGAACCATTTGCATCGCTTTCCATGTTGAACCACAGGTCTTGTTCTGCTTCGTAAAGCAAGAACTGCTTTTCGATAGCATCACCAGAATTATTGGTGAGGGTTCCAGTGAAGAGGTAATCATTGCGCAGAGGCATGTCCATGACGTCTTCCATCACTTCAAGTCCGATGATAAGCGGCTGCAAGGCCGTCACACCACCCAAGGCGTAATCACTTGCGTTTTCGCTGTCGGGCGTGGTGTAATTGAACTGAACCGAATAGGTGCCTGGTTCCAAGGTCAGTGTGATCACACCAGGTGACGTGTAGTCGTCAGCGGTGTAGTTCACTTGAGTGCCGTGGTCGTTCAGTGGTACCGCTGCGAAGGATGGGCTGACGAGGGTTCCATTTTCGAAACTGCCATCGTTTCCTGCATCCATGAAGAAGTTCAATGTCACTTCTTGTTGGGCTGGGTTTGCAAAGAGTTCAATCGGTGAAGGAGGTGATCCTGATTCACCATCGATGTTGAAGTTCTCAACACCATCAATGTTCAATTCTGCATCAATAGCGCTGAAGTCCCACTCTCCATCTTGGAGGTAGAAGGTGAATTCTCCACCTTCTGAGATTTCAGTGCGCCATTCGAGTCCATCCGCGTTGGTTGCCACCAAAGTTTGAGCTGCCCACCCAGGGACCAAGTTGTCCCAGAGGGAGGTGTTCTCGTAGAGGAAGACAAATCCGCTTGCTGCGGTTGCTGGGGCGAGGAACATGACGCCCATGTCAATCTCATCCTCACCGTCAAGGGTGATCAGTTGACCACCAGTGTAAGTGGAGAAGATGCTGATTGTGGTCATGTGGAAATCCTGGCCATTCGGCAAGCGCATGCTGTAATTACCGTCAGCATCAGTCACTGTTGTGAAGGTCAAATCACCCGCAGTGAAATCGATGGTAAGTGCGGATGCAGCGTCGCTTTCGAGGAGCTTGATCTCTTCAGATTGCTCGGACCATTGTCGGTAGGTCGAAGCATCGATGTGCGTTCGGATGCTACCGTTGACCCAAGTTGAGACTGCATAGTTCCCGTCGAACATCAAGTCTTCCGACTCCAGTTCAAAGGTGCTGAACAAGACATAATCGTCATCAGCATCGTCTGACATTGTGTAGGCACCCATTGGCAATTCAATGTAAAGCACGCCATTCTCATCTGAAGTTGCGTTGATTGGGGCTAACAAAGCATCGTCGTTGGTGAAAGTCACCACTCGGTTGGCCACAGCGAGGACTGACGTTTGAGTTTCAGCGTCAACTGGTGCAACCAATTGAACAGTCACGTCGTGCATCTCAGGAACATCCATGGCGAGTGTGAAGTTCTCAGAATCGTCACGAACAAACATACTTTCATTCAATTCATACCAGCCGTCGTTGTCCACGTCGACTCTGTAGAAGTAATCACCAGGAGCCACAGGTCCGTACGAGAAGGTACCGTTTTCATCAGTGATGATGTCAACTGCAAATTCTTCGCCGAGTCCTTCGTCGATCAATTCGATGGTCTCATTGGCGAACACTTCGCCAAAGAAATCCTCGAGGGTGTCTTCGAACAGGGAACCTGGCATGGTCATAGCGAGGTCATAAGTTGGATTGATGCCGACGTTGACCGGGTCAGGGAGGAGAACTTCCTTTCCGTTATCGAGTTGAGCGATCATGTTGTACATGCCTGGAACAAGTCCTGTGAGGTAGAATGAACCAGGTTGCACCATGGTGCCAGAGAAGTGGCCCTGTCCGATGAACAACCCTGTTCCGTTGAGGGTCCCAACGCCATCAAAGGAACCTGTTGCCTCGAATGTGGCATTGACAAGTTCGGTCCTGAGGGTTGAAACGCCTTGAGACGTCAAACGGCCATTTGCGGTGATTTCACCATCGAGCATGTAGATGGTTGATGCGCCTGAGTCGTCTTTCATACAAATGGATTCGTTGGTTGGCATCGAATAGGTACCATTCTCTTCAATACAGTCGACGATGGTGTTGTTGTCCACCCAGCTCGCTTCAAGGGTACCAACGCCGTTCCATGTACCATTGCTGGTGTAGGTTCGCTTGTCAGCGATCGAACGTGTGAAGGTTCCAGTGAAATCTTGGGCAAACGCCACGCCTTCGCTGTCGAATGTACCATTCTCGGTGAAGGTCGCTTCACCAGATCCTTGCAAAATTCGGCTTTCTTCGGAAGTGAAGGAACCGTTGGTGGTGGTCAAGGAGTAATTCTCGGTCATTGACCAGATGCTTCGTAGGACAAAGGTGGTGTCAACCAGAGGCTCTCCGTTGAATGATTCTGCACCGGACCAAGCGACCAAACCAGAAACACCACTGCTTTGGACATCGATGTCCATGGCTTGAGTGACGTCTTCGAACCGGTCCGCTTGTTGTTCGGTGATGTTCATTTGTGTTTCACCAAGCCAGGTCATGTTGGCGACTTCACCAAGGATTGCGGTGATGTCGTTGACTCGACGATCGGTGTTGCTTTCGGTGAGAATATCTGCAAGGCCTTCTGCGAAGGAACCGCTGCGAACACTGTCCCGAGCGTTTGTTGGGTCGTAATCACCTGCGAAAGCAGAAACTCGGATGCGTCCGGCTGGGGCGTCGAAGCTCCACTTTCCTTCGTCATCTGCATCAGTGAAACCGATTGGCACCCAGTACGTGTCGGTGTCGAGGTCTTCTGGACCAGTTCCAGAGAATGCGTCACGCTCGATGAGCACACGGACTCCGTTGAGCCCCTCACCGTTGTCACTCATGGAAACTTGTCCGGAGATTTCTGCACCGGAGTAGTACTTCATGATCTTGACATAGGTGTTGGTCTGGCCGATGCTAACGCTTGGGTCTTCGTTGTACCAGTTGCTGATGACGAAGTGGTTCGACATGGCACCGGGCAATGGAAGAGCTTGGCTGAGTGAACTGCCAGGACTGCCTTGTTGTCCAAAGTGTTGGGCTGGTTGCGGGTTTGAAGAACCAGCGTCGATACCAAGCGTCGATGCTCCGTATCCAACGTAGGTGTTGGCAAGCATGGTGTTGAAGAATGCAGCATTGTGATCAACTCGCACATCTTGAACTTGCAACGGATCAATCTCTGCACCCGCTTGTTGGTTGAGGAAATCTTCTGTGATTGCAGCATCGACTTCTTCTCGTGTCATTTCATCTTGGAATTCGCCACGGGTGGTTTCGTACACCTCGTCCATGAACGTCCCGATGTCTTGACCACTGAGAATTGTTGGAGCACCGAAGATACCCATTGGTTGTCCGCGGTTGTAACCTGCATCTGCAGTGTAGCGGCCGGCACGTGGGTAAAGACGGCTGTCGATAGCAAAGTAACGAATTTCGTGGTCTCGATCGACCATTTCACCTGGCGCGCCATAGTAATCTTGTACGGAGTAGTAGTTTTCCATGTTGATCAAATCATCATAGAGGTCAACTATTTGTCCTTCATCCAGTGAATTGCCAATCAATTGCACGGTCAAGGCCAAACGAGCGTTGACACGGTGGATGCCGGTCGACACAGAGTCGAACTCAGAGATGAGGTCTTCTGTGTACCAGTAATCATTGATGATGTAATGTGTGGTTTTGAGAGAGGTGTCTTGAGCGGAACGAACGTTGTTTGTGAAGGTTCGATTTGCTTCACTTTGTTCAGTCCAATCGTCACCCTGGCAGGATGGTGAGAGCAGAGCTGTGCACTGAATTTGCTCGCCGTCGTTGTAAATCCTATACACCATTTGCGAGGTGTCAAACACACCATCTGTGTGGTGGTACCCTTGAGCCATAACGATGTCACGGTTGGTCATGATCACCTTGAAACTGCTTTCAATAACCATTGTCTTCATAGCGTCCAAATCAGGATCTGTGTTGATGGTCTTAAAGTCAATGAATTGATCCTTACCCATGTGGTTTTCAACAATGTTCTCGAAACCGCTGGTGAAGGCATAGTTTCCTGTGTTCCGGTTGTTGTAAACAATGTCACCTTGACCAAGTTGCCAGATGAACATGGTCACAAGGTCTTCTTGGGATTGTGCTAGGAGCATGTTCCCTGTAGCAGGAATACCGGACTGGAAGTTATCAGAGACTGATGGGTGCTCACCTTGGTTGAGCGCTTGGAATCCATAGTCCCACCACGAGACAAATGCTGGACGCTCACTGTAATTCTCATTCGTGTCTTGATCTGAGAGCCAATCATAGGCAGCGTTCCAACTGTTGTCGTTGAAACCAGAGCCCATGGAACCGAGGTACCAGTTTCCATCGTATGGGCTGTCATCAAGCAGCGAGAAGCCAGCAATTTCGAAGCGCAGTGCATCAGGTATGATGTTGAAAATCGTTTCATCCAATTCCTCTTCGGCGGTGACCGTTGAAGGAATTGCTGCATCCAATCCGTAGGTTGCTTGTTGTCCAAACAACATGATCATCACGAGAAGGATGGCAGAGAAATTAGGAGAACGCCAAAGTGCTTTGCGAGCTCCACGAATACGATCTTCAGGCGTACGGATACCGTACTTTTTCCAAGCCCTGACCATGCCGTCCCAGTTTGCCCACTTCCAGAGCGAGACAATGCCCCAAGCGCCAAGAACAGCGATGGCAGGTGTTGCGTTGAACATGAATCGAGCAGCAGACCACGCCATGTAGGACGCAGCTAAAATCCAAACACCGAAGATGATGTTGGTGTGCTTTCGCTCACGAAGGCCAGACACCAAGCACAACAGACCCATCACGAGGGACAAAAGGAAGGTGATTGGACCGAATTGAGCAAAGAGTTGTCCTCGATCGGTTGCGTTTGCTTCTGCAACGGTACCGAAAATCTTGGTCTTTGTGAAGTATCCTCCACCGGTGAACAATACGTCCCAAGCGTTGGAAAGTTCGAGGGTCTTGAGCACATAGAGAATGGCGAAAAACACAGTGCCACCTACTGCCAAAACGCCGAGCACCAGCAACCAAGGCTTGTCTCGGAAACCTGTGGTCACAAAGGCGATGGCCAAGGTGAAGACCGAGATGAACAAGAACGGTTGAAGGCCAGTTCCATCAAGCACGAGGTCGAGTTGTGGGTGGCCGTAGAATGGAAGCGCCATCAGGAAATTGACGGCAAGCATCGAAATGAACAAAACGCTCAGTGTCGTTGAATCTCTTCGGCGGAACATGTTGAGTGCCACCTGAAGAGCGTACGCCAAGAACAGAATTGAAGGTCCGACAACGAATCCCTTCCAACCAAGCGAAACAACACCAAACGATACACCAGCTAGAACGGCGTAAGAAAGGGCTGCTTGGCGCTCATTTGCAACGGCTGAGAAAGACCGCAAGAACGTCGAGATTGAAGGTGAGGTGTCCCGAAGGAGCCGGTCGCTTCCCGCATACTTTGCGGCCTTGAGCCAGAACATGAAGCCCATGGTCAAGAAGAGCATGATGAACGCATCGTGGTCAGCCAGAGCAAAGGTGGTGTGAGACACGTGTGCAGGCATGAAAGCGATGAGCCAAGCGGCAACGACGCCGGCCTTCTCGTTAACATGCTCACGAGCGATTGCAGCAACCGGTAGGATGGTCAATGCGCCGTACACTGCAGGCAGCATGAGGATTGACCACCAAACTGCATCTTCAGCACCAACGAATGGTTGCAAAAGACCAGCAAGAATAGCAATCGACCATGTGAACAATGGAGGTCGAGGGTTAATGCCACCAATTGGATAGAATCGGTCAGCATCGACAACCAAGTGAGCGTTGTTAGCAAGGATGTAATCCACAACTCGCTTCATGTACCAAGGGTCAGAACCACCGGTCATGTCCCAGGTGTTAGTACCGAGGGAGTTCATCGATGGCATAACGTACCATTGGGTTCGGATGACGAAACCAAAGAAGAAAGCCATACCGATCATGATGCTGGCCCAGTGAGCGTTCCAGAATTTACGCGCACCTGATGGCTCGAATTCACTTCTGTTCGACCAGCCACCCCACTGCTCACCAGTGGAGATCACGTAGATTGTAGCGCAGATGAAGAAGGTGAAGGCAACCCAAATCAAAGCGCCCCAACTTCCCTCAAATGCCTCGTTTTGAATCAAACCGACTTCATACCACGAGGAGACGAGGTAAAGAGCCCACATTGAACCGAGGAACATTGAGCGAGTAAACCAGCGCTCAGAAGCCATACCTGCAACAATCAAGGCGACCATTCCAGTAAAGAAAGCACTCCAGAAGCCAAAGTAGCCGTGGTAGGCTGCAAGTTCAGGGTAAGCATTGACCACTGGGTCGCTGAATGGACCGAACACGTTGAACATGAGTTGGTCATCAGTCATGAGTGAATGGAAATGCCAAAGGCTTCCAATGTGGGCTAAAGCCCAGACGCCCAATCCGATTTGCAAAGGAAGTGTTGAACGGTTCCATGCGCCATCACCATCGGTGATGTGAGCAAACCATCCCTTCGATGACGAAGGCGAGAGAACACCTCGGGCAAGGACAGCAGCAAGCATTCCAAGCACGGTAAACAGCATGACGTAGGAGAAGAATTGGTAGCCAATTGCGCCACGGTAAGCATCGAGCACACCGATTTCTTCACCAGTCGACATGAGGAGGCTGCTGCTCAACGTATCGGCAACGTGGCCTGCTGCCACGAAACCGAGTTCGACACCGATCGCTGCGAACATGAGGACGTTTGCCCATTCGAAGGCCCCAGCGGTCACAAGAAGGTGAACGCCGAACATAACGAGGAAGAACAAGAGTGCTGAAACGGCTCCAAGACCAGCCATGTACACGACTTCGGCACCGACCAGAGCAACAACCAAAGAAACGAGTGAGAGGGTTGAAGCAGAAAAGGTGACGACGCCGTGGGCTCGAAGCATGCGAGGTGCGAGACCAAGCGATGCTGCCGCAAGGACGACGAGCATTGGTGTCAGGTTGTCTAAGTTGAGATCGAAGGTCATACCAACAATCTGTGTCGCTGCGAGCGCTAGAAGCACTGCTAGGGGGGCAATAAGCCACCCGAGCATTGGTGCAGGCGCTGGGCGCATTTCGGGGTTTTTCGTTTCCATTTTTTTCCCTCAGGGTAATTGATTGACAGCAGCAAGGCTGGCAAGCAACTTCGCCACTTTGGGTCCTCTTTTAATATTGACTCCGCGAGGATGCAGTACGATTACAACGGAGTGTCCCGTTTGATGAAAAGAACATCTTCGTTTTTTCACACCTTTTCCAAAGCCGCCAAAAACCGAGGCATCAAAGAGCACGGTGACCGATATCAGTGCGGTGGTGCGAGCCTTCAAGTTCGATTTTTTCGAGCAGTGCGTATGCTTTCTTTGCAGCGTCCTCGAGGCTACCTCCAAGAGCGGTGCAAGCAAGAACTCGCCCTCCGGTTGAAACCAGTTGACCTTGCTCGTCAAGGCCTGTCCCTGCATGATTCACCCAGGCGGAGTCATTTGGGACTGACACACCACTGATCGGTCGCCCTTTGACGGGTGATGCGGGATAACCTTCAGCTGCAAGGACCACAGTGAGGGCGTGCTTGTCATGGAAATTGACCTCTAAATCTGCAAGGTGATCAGTTGCTGCAGCTTGGAGCAATTGATGCAGATCTGTTTGAATGAGCGGGAGGGTAATTTGACACTCAGGATCCCCGAAACGGACGTTGAACTCGACCACACTGGGATGGCCTTCATCGGTGATCATTAGGCCGACGTAAAGCACACCTCGATAGGGCACAGGCTGTGCTGCAAGGTACCTGTGCATTGGCTCTACAATTTCCGAGATAGCGCGGTCAAGGACTTCGGGGGTGGCCACCGGTGCGGGACAATACGCCCCCATTCCACCTGTGTTGGGTCCTTCATCGCCATCGTAGGCCCGCTTGTGGTCTTGACTTGGAGGCAGGCAAACAAAACCCGAACCGTCCATCACTACAAGCATGCTTGCTTCCTCACCTTCAAGGAAGGCCTCAAGCAGCACTTTGCCATCAGACTCGATTGAAGACTCGATGAACGTTTTCGCTTCATCTCGATCTGAGGTGACAACGACACCTTTGCCTCCTGCGAGGACGTCCCGCTTCACCACCCAAGGTGAGCCAGCAAATTGATCGAGGGCAGCATCGAGGTCCGAGTCATTCGACAGCACATGATAGGATGCGGTTGGAACTCCGGCAAGGCTCATGACTTCCTTGGCGTGAAGTTTGGAGCCCTCCAAGACGGCTAAATTCTGTACCGGGCCAAAGCATGGAATACCAAATTCAGCGAGCTTGTCCGCAAGGGCATCACAAAGGGGCGCCTCGGGGCCAACAACTACCAAAGTCGTTTGCAGTGAACGCGCCAGATCCACCAAACCTGTAACATCCGATGCAGAGACTGCGTGGTTGGTTGCAACCTCATGCGTTCCGGCATTGCCCGGAGCGCAGTGAACGGCCTCGACCTCATCCGAACGCGAAAGAGACATGCAAAGGGCGTGCTCTCTTCCACCGCCACCTACGACCAAAACAGTTCCCTTCGCCATGAACCGTATGGGTGGCGCTCATCACATAATCTCATCGCGTGCATCGCCTCAATCAAATTGGCACAAGCCTGAACGGGGCAGTGTTCAAAGGCCCTCGTGCATCAAGCCGCTTCATGACCAGCACCTTCTGGGAGGCTTCGATTTGAATTTCTTCATGTTGTTTCTGTTGACATTGTGGCTTTATTTGCCAGGATTTTTGGCGAATTCATTTGCGATGATGTGGGGGAAATGGCTGCCTAAAACGGGCTATGGACCGTGGCCAATCGATGGAGGTCGAACACTTTCTGACGGCAACCGCATCCTTGGCGATGGAAAAACTTGGAATGGGCTCATCGGAGGCTCGTTGACCTCAGGCTTGCTTTGCATGTTGATGGTGACCCTGACAAATGACGGTGCTGGTGCTGGCCTTCTCGAGGACAATTCGATCTTGTTCTCTTCTCCCCTCGCCGGCTCAAGTGGAGCCTGGTTTGCCGTTGGAGGGCCAATGCTCTCAGCGTTTATTCTTGGAACGTTTTTGGGATTCATGTGCCTCGTCGGCGACAGTACTGGTTCCTTTTTCAAGCGACGGCGCGGTCTAAAGCGAGAAGGAGATGTGTCCTCGAAAGCCCCAATTCTCGACACCTTGCCCTTTGCCATCTCTGTTTTTTTGGCAGGCCAATTGTTCCTCGGCGACTCTTGGCTTGCCGGTGAAGAACTCCGCATTCCTATGATTGCCCTCGTTTTGTTTACGCCAGTCTTGCACCGAACATTCAACCTGATTGGGTACAAGATTGGATGGAAGGATGTTCCCTATTGACGGAGCGAAGTCTATAACGCTCCTTCTTTTACAATAAAATATGCGAACGGCATTCACATTGGTGACTTTGCTCCTTCTAGCCTCTTGCCTCGGTGCTTTTACAACCGCTGCTGAAATGACCGACGACGGATCTTCAATCACCGTGACTGGAACTGAAACTTGGAATGGAACAAACCCCATCGACAAGGACCTCTTCGTCAAAGATGGAGCATCGCTCATCATCAGCGACGCCACAACCGTCAACCAGGGTGTCACCATCACCGTCGAGAGCGGTGCTCTGCTGACCGTCAACGCCGACGTCACTGGAACTGAACTGGATGCTGGGTTGTTGATTTACAACGACACCACCCTCAACCTCGATTTCGGCGACCTTTCGGAAACCGGCCAAGTTCGAATCAATTTTGACCATACTATTCCAGAAACGGCTCAACTGAACGTGACAATTGGAGATGAAACTCGTGATGCCGTAGGTTCTGATTTCGTTGACATCCCGGCGCCTTTGAACGGTACGCCTCTGGTTGTCGAGTTCAACATTTACTATTTCTTCGCCACTCAAGTCACCAGTGTACAAGCACTCCACTCGGGTTCGAGTGGAACCGTGATTCATGGTGCTGTCGACATCAACCACACGGGTGGAAGCCTAAAGTGGAACTCCGCAGCTTTCGATTTGGATGTTGAAGGTACTCTGGTCGTCCAAAACGCACAAGTTTCTGGTGCTGCGATCACCTGCATCAATGAATGCTCAATGACGGGTGTAACATTGACTGGAAGCGCACCCGTGCACGTGGCTGATAGCGGTGAGTTGAGCATTGACACCTCCGTGATTCAAGGCTCGAGAACTGACGAAGACATCATCGTTCATGACACTGCAACGATCAGTTACACAGACAACACGGGAACTGGCGGCCAGACCGATGCATGGATTCGCTTGTTATCTCAACGAACGCTGCACACGAACGCAGGCAACATCACCGTTCACGCCACTGGACTCGGCTACTATGGTTCGACAATGGACAACATCACCGACAGCAACGGTCACGTTAATTTCGCCCTCAGTGAAAACACCCGCATCGTCGAATGGGTTGATGGGAATGGAGACTACCATGAAGAGGACGCTGAGATTGTGCTCACTTTGAGTTCAAATTGGGGGAATTTCGCCACAACAATCAATGCACCACGAACACCAGTAAGTTCCGTAACAATTCCACTGCCATACATCGATGTAAAGAGCATCAATCTCAAGGACAACAAGGGCTACCTAGGCTCGAAAGTGAGTGGAGATGTGGTGATTGAAAACACCGGTACCGCTTCAGTAACTGGCGTCAATTTCTGGTGTTATGTTGGTCAAGAATTGCAAGACACAACACAGCTTGTTGTGTCGCTTGAACCAGGAGAAAGCAAGACACTGTACGTCTCATGGTATGGAAACGCCCTCGGCTCACAATCGCTTGAATGCCGAGCGCTGCTGCCAACAGTCTTGCAATCAATCAGTGCTGATGTCACCAACACAAACGGCGCCACCTCGCAAGACATCGCTTGGAATGCCGCTGAAGAGACGGAAGATCAACCCTTGATGATCTACGCCATTTTGGTGGTCATCATCCTCGCCGGCACCTTCGTCGTATCAAACCAAGCAGCCAAGCGAGTGAACCAAGAAGTTCAAAACGCTCTAGAAGAAGACGACGATGCTGAAGAAGAAGAAAAGGTCTACATCGATGATGAGGCCGTCACAGACAGTGCCTGAATAATGGCACACGCTCTATCGCTATAGCATCACAAAGGAGCGGTCATGCTCCACTCGGTCGAAGGCTTGTGCCAATCACGAAGTTGGTCTGTTTCCAAACGAAGTTGTAAGCCTTCGCCCGGGCCAATTTCGAGATCAATCAGTTCAAAAGAAACGCTCATCTCATTGCTCCTGAATGTATCATCGAACAAGATTTCTTGGTCGACAACGCTACCGTCAAGCGTTTTTTGCAGCATCACCCGTACGTGGCACTCTTGAAGCGGATTTCTCAAAGAACACGATTCACTGCTGCCATCATGCTCGACAGTGACAAAGCCATCGAAGGAAACAATGCCTTGAGCGGGCACCAAATCAATCACAGTATCCTTTGCGGTTGGGGCGCACACACATTCCATGTTGTCAGATTCCACCATCCCAGTCAGTTCAACTGTGAGTGTGATGCTCGCTTGGGTAATGAAATCGGGCGTGACTGAAGTCGCAGTGACAAGATAAACCCCCGGTTGTGCGAACATGTGTGAGGTAGTTGGCCCTGTAGCAGTTGTGCCGTCACCAAAGTCCCACGTGATGATCCCGTTTGATTTCAAAGCCTGTAGAGTGAACTCGTGAAGTTGTTCGGTGATGACGCTCTCTTCGTCATTGTCACCTTCGTCAACTTCGAGCAGGGTGTAGGTGTTTACCCCATAAACAGATGATGCGTCAATGGTCAAGGATTCGTTTTGAGAAGACGAGGAAGAGGTCAGACTTGTCAAAACTGACCCTGTGGTGGCGCTGATGATCAACAAGAGAACAATGGTTGCAGCAGACAGCGAGTACTTCATAGTGGGAAAAATATCCATCGCCTTATGAATCTCTGTTTCACAACCATAGTGGAGAACGGTGGAAAGTGGGGTCCCAATCAGTGTTATTGATTCTTGAGGAAGTCTTCACCATACCATGCCCACTGTTCCATAGTCCAACCCTGAGGAAGACCTTCAGCGGGCAATGGTGGGCCTGCGGGTTGTTCCAGAGGTTGTGGGGTCATGGGCGCAAGGAATGGAGCATCGCGTTGCTCTAATCCACGTTTCTTGTTGATGAACATCACCACGAAAATGAGGCCACCCAACACAATGACACCGAGAGAGAGAACAAGCGGTGAACCGAAAGCTGAGGCCTGGTACCGTGTTGCATCGGTTGGGAAGGCGTCGCCTTGGTCAGACCAGCCATCACCGTCGGTATCGACGCACCCTCGTACATCCAAGTAGGACGTGCCTGGCGTCTCTATGCAATCATCTGAACGGTTGGTGTTTGCCTGATCAGGGAAGGTATCACCATCGGCATCAGACCAGGCTGAAGCATCTTCTGGGAACGCATCCTGTTGGTCAGCCCAACCGTCACCATCGCTGTCCAAGCAGCCGTAGACACCTAGGGAAGACAGGCCATACTCGGATGGGCAACTGTCCGGTTGATTACCGAGAGCCGCATCACCGTACCCATCACCATCTGCATCGAGATGTTGGGTGGGTTCCATCGGTAACTTGTCTGCTTCATCAGACCAGCCATCGCCATCAGCATCATCACAACCAAAGCGATCTTCGAACGAAAGCCCAAAGGTTTCCGGGCAGGCATCGCCTTGGAACCCAATCATGTTGTCTCCGAAACCATCCCCATCCTGATCGCTGTGTTGATTGGCTTGGTTTGGGAACGCGTCAGCACCAAGTTCAGCCGTCCATGTTCCACTCGGATTGGACCATCCGTCAGCATCGGTGTCCGGGCAACCCGTTCGATCTTCAAAAGAAGAGCCGGAGGCAGCGGGACAGTCATCACCGTTGAGGCCGTTGGCTTCGTCACCATATCCGTCCTCGTCAAGATCGGCCCATTGAGAAGGCTCTGTAGGGAATTCATCTACTGAATCGGCGTAACCGTCGCCATCTGCGTCAGGGCATCCGAAGACGCGCCCTTTGTCGCTTTGACCAAATTCATTCGGGCAATCATCATGCTTATCGAGGAACGCGTCATTGTCATCGTCTTCATCCTCAGACCGGTCTTCACAGCCATCTTGGTCGGCATCGGTGGAAAGCATCGATGTGAATGAAAGGGGACTTGTCGGGCAAGCGTCTACCTCCGTTGTCGAAATGATGCAGACCCCTGATCCATCGAATGTAAAATCACAAACGCCATCATCATCATCATCGTAATCCTCGCCTTGATCTTGACAACCATCAGCGTCGTAATCCGTACCCGTATCGGAGAGCCAATTCAAATCGCCAATCGGGCAATCATCCCGAATATCAATCACGGCATCATTGTCATCGTCGTAATCTTCACTCGAATCCTCACACCCGTCCATGTCGTGGTCGGTTGGCATGCTAGGCACCCAATTGATCACACCCATTGGACAAGAGTCAGAAAGATCGTTGAATCCATCATTGTCATCGTCTTGGTCGCACAGATCGCCTAAGCCGTCAACGTCATGATCGAGTTGCTGAGCGTTTGCCACAAGGGGGCAGTTGTCATCTACGTCGACAACCCCGTCACCATCTTCATCAGTGTAGGGGTCAATTCTGACCACTTCATCTTGAACGTTATCAACGTAGTAGAGATGGCCGTTAGGACCGATTTCTAAGCCCATAATCGACGATGCTGAGGTTTGAATGGAACCCGCTTCTACAGCCCCTTTCCCGTTGCTGTTCAAGTCATAGGCCACGATCTGACCGTTTCCATACTCTGATACGAAGAGTTGGTCACCATCGAGTGCAATCCCAGATGGGCGGTTCAATCCGGTATCGAGTACCCCCCATTCGACTCCAGCAATACGAGAGTATTCTTGCAACGGCTCTAAGCGAGTTGCACTGTCCATGATGTCGGTTGAGGTTGTGGTTGTATCGTCGGTATTCACCCACAACACCCGGTTGGCTCCCGGATCCGAAATGTAGAGGATTCCTGAATCTTTGTCAAGGACCATGTGGCCTGGCACACCGAGCACGTGGTTCAGTTGAACTTCTGAGTAACGGCGAACAATCGCATCGGAGTGATCGTCGTATCCCGTGTCATGATCGAGTTGGAAATCATAGTACACCAGTTCACCGTAGTAACCGTCATTGTACCAGTAGATGTTGGCCGAGTCGTGAGCCATACCTACTCCAAAGGGAGACTCGTGGTTCATGTCAATGTGGCTCCCTAGCAACTCATCGCTTTGATGTTCAACGGCATAGTGAGACATCGAAGAGGGCCAAAGGGTTGGGCCCATGAAATTGTTTGGGGAGCCTTGACCGCAGTAGGTATTGTCTGTTTCTTGGGCTGAACCCCATTGCCAGTCGAATTCTGGGTGATAAGCACCAAAAGCGATCGCACTCACTTCTTCGAGGAAGTGGTTGCTGTACGCATCTTTTCGGTTTTGAGAGGTCTGATTGTCTAAGCCTGTGTTCTCCACGATGGTCATGCTGTCCGTAGCGCGGTTGGCTACCCAAAGTTCGTTTGCCCTCCCGGGGTGGAATTCGAGATCACGTGGTTCATTTATCGCGTCTGAAGAATCAGCAATAACTACTTCCTCAAAGGCGTGACCAAACTGTTCTACGGCGGGTGAACCCTCGTTTCCTACAGCATGGGATGGCAGATAAAACATCAGCACCATCAGAAGAATCAGTGTGACGCGACGGTTTGCCATATGGCGTGGTCAGCCCTTTCACCTTTGATACCTTGCTTGGAGGTGCAATACATTTGTCGGAATCCGACCGTGCTTTAATGCCGAAAATATCCAATCGGTATCATGAGC
>DAFX01000015.1:3510-3825 GCA_002495535.1 Euryarchaeota archaeon UBA433 | reverse complement strand
CCGTTTGTCCACGGATTCATTGAATCGAGATACCCGACTTGGGTCATCATCACCATGAGGAGTGAGAGAACGATTGCTCGGTTGAAATTCGCATGGCGCACGCTGGACATGAGCCTTGTACAAGAAGTGGGTCAATAGAGGTTTAACCGTTCATGATAGGTTTGGATTTGACGCTTTACAAATCGGAGGAATACCTGTGGATGATGGCTGATTCTGCGGCTTGTAGATGTTCGCTTACCGTCGCTTGTTTTAGATTCAGTTCATCTGCAATTTCACGTTGGGTGCACTGCCGAGGACGGTCATAATAGCCCATAT
>DAFX01000015.1:0-3123 GCA_002495535.1 Euryarchaeota archaeon UBA433 | reverse complement strand
GGATTAAATTCCGATTCTGAACCCAACTTCATGGTGTACCCATCGATCAACACCCCCTCGAGATCCGTTCGCATTTGGCGTAAAGCCCCAGTTGTCCCCCGTATGGTCAGTCTCAAACCATTAGGGTGTGTGTAACTCGGTGCCACCCACCACAGTTCAGGTTTTGATGCAAAATACATCCCAATCGGTCCAGTGAGCATCACTTCGCAGACTGCATTCGTAGGGCTTTGATGGATGATGTTCAAAATCTCCATGGCTGCTTGCTCGGACTCCAACCTCTTTGGATGGTCATAATCAATGGAGACATAGCATCTTGTGCCCTTTTCACTCCGCTCGATGCTTGAAAGGAATTCCACTTTTTTAAAATCCTTCATAAGCGTTCGACCTGGTAGGCTTTGCCCTTGTTCTGAGCCCAAGTTGATTTGGACATAACGGGTGTGCTCCGAAGCCATGACCTATCATGATAGGGTGTGTTATTTGAACTCAACGGCGACGGAATCAATTGTCACCGGCTTCAAACATGCTGAGCACTCGGTTCAACTCCCTAAGGGAATCTTCCAATGCAGCCCGCTCTTTGCGGTCCAAATCCGGGTCTTTCAATCGCTCATTGACCGCTTCGATTTCTTCCTTTGCGGCGGCTCGCTCTCTCAACAAGGCCTTGTCTTCCTTGATCATCTTGAGGCGTGCGGCTCGAACGTTTGTCGCCTTGCGTTGTTTGTTGTACGTGGTTTTCGTGTCTGCAGCAATTTCAATAGCGGTCGGGAATGGAATACCAATGCCTTCCTTGGCGAATTGCTCGTCGATGTTCTTGAGCAACCAATCTTTAGCCACGAATTCATCAGAGTAATCCTCAACCCAGCCGTACATTCGGAACACCTTGGCGAAGTCACCAAGTTCATTGAGCAAGACCCGGGGTTCTGGCTTTTCTATGATGTAGGGGCATTCTCTCATCAGCTTGAGGATGGTGAACTTGACGTGTGCGATGTCTTCATCGTACTCCACACCGATGTCCATGACCAATGAAATTCGTCGACCAACGCCGTCACCGCCACCACGAGCGTGGTTGATCACGGTGGAGTTGACGAGGTGGTTGTTTGGAATGACCACCAAGTTTTCTTCATGGGTCAACACTTTCGTCGAAAGAATACCAACCGAAACAACAGATCCAATTTCATCGTCCACTTCTATTCGGTCGCCAACCTCAAACGGTTGGTCGAGGGCTAACATGAACGAGTTGATGATGTTGCCAAGCGTTTGCTGCATAGCCAGACCAATGATCAGCGAGAACACTGCCAATGAGGCCAACACACCGACGAGTTCGATGCCAAGTTCGGAAAAGGCAAGGTAAAGACCGCCGAACCAGACCGCTGCACGAAGCAAGAAGACAACCAATGAATTGGAGCCGGATACGGTCACTGTTCCAGGGTTGCTGAATTTGTCGATGATCACTGGAATCATGACTTTGAGAGCGACGCTCAAAAGCGATGAGGCAAACAGAATGTAAAACGCCTGGAAGATCGGTTCGAGTGAAGTGTTGAGTTCGTCTTCTTTGCCCAACACCCAATTCATTGTCAGTTGCGTTCCACCAAATACAATAAATCCGTACATCCTTGAAGTGACCGGGCGATAGAGTTGGTCGTCCCAATCAAATGAGGTGGCCTTGACAAAATCAAGGACCACCTTTCTCATCAAAAGGCGAACGATGGCCACAGTGAGGAGGGTTGAGACTGCGCCTACACCCCATTGCATCCATGTGTCCAATCCGTTGAGGGCGTCCACTGCGTCGTCAATAGCACTCATGACCATGGCCCTTTCGACTTAGGAGATGGATATAGACCCTTTTATGATAGGGCCACTCAATGATGATGGCCCAAAAAGGTGATTGAACGGTCGGATAAAAACAGTAAATTACCAACCACGTTGGTCCATTCGGACCTCAAGTGTCTCAAGTTCATCGCCCTTCATCGGGTCGCCCAATGTCATGGCCATTGCTTCAGTGACCTTCGAAGCATCGTCATAATGTGCCGTAGCCAACACGATTGCATCGGCCATGGTCTTTGGATCGCTCGACTTGAAAATTCCTGAACCAACAAAGATGCCATCCATGCCCAAGCGCATCATGTGTGAGGCGTCGGCTGGGGTGGCAATGCCGCCAGCGGAGAAGGTTACAACTGGAAGGCGGCCCATGTCTCGAACGTCGTTGAGAATGGATTGAATTTCGTGTTCCATCACGTCATCAATGGCACCGAAAGGTGTCATTGGGTGGCTGCCTGGTAATTCAGAAGTGTTGGCCAAGACCTTGAACCGGTCCATGATTTGCTGTGTTGCAATTGTGATTCCCGAATCATCCAAACCTTGGATTTGGCGAATTTCCTGCTCGATGAGGCGAGCGTGGGTGACGGCTGCTACCAAATTCCCTGTACCTGCTTCGCCCTTTGTGCGAATCATGGCGGCTCCCTCGTAAATGCGACGAACAGCTTCGCCAAGTCCAGTTGCTCCACAGACAAACGGGATTTCGTAGTCTTTTTTGTTGATGTGGAAAAATGGATCTGCAGGTGTGAGGACCTCTGATTCATCAACCATATCCACACCCATAGACTCGAGAATTCGCGCCTCGCCTTCGTGACCAATTCGTGCCTTAGCCATCACTGGAATCGAGGTGCAGTCAAGGATGCCTTGTATCATGTCTGGATGACTCATTCGAGCAACGCCCCCGTCGCGGCGAATGTCAGCCGGGACTCGTTCGAGTGCCATGACTGCTACGGCACCAGCATCTTCTGCAACGGCTGCTTGCTCTGGATCAACAACGTCCATGATCACGCCGCCTTGCTGCATTCTTGCGAAGCCGCGCTTGAGCAAATCACTGCCGTTTCGAAGTTGTGTGAAGTCGGTTCTCACCATGTGAATCAGCCCTCCCTGTCATACGCCCTTCATGAACATTGGTTAACGCCCGTGAAGGTATAATGGAGCGGTTACACTTCAATCTGCGAGCACTGGTGAATCGCCTTCTGCGATTTCAGCGTCAACTGATTCGACAGCATTTCGCTCAATCCAATGTTCTTCTTCTTCTGGAACATCCGTGTCTGCAAAGATTGCGTCTACAGGGCATTCTGGGATGCAAGC
>DAFX01000047.1 GCA_002495535.1 Euryarchaeota archaeon UBA433 | reverse complement strand
GATAAGGGAGAGGCGTGAGGGGGTAGTGGGTGTGGCGATGAGCGACGAGATGTTACGCATTGAAAATCTTCATGTGAGTGTCGAAGGAACATCGATCATCAAGGGCCTCAGTTTGACCATTCACCGCGGTGAAATTCACGTCATCATGGGGCGCAATGGTGCTGGCAAATCCACCCTTGCTAACGTGGTCATGGGTCACCCTGCCTACGAAATAACAGAAGGGACCATCCATTTCCAGGGCCAACCATTGGAAGAACTCGCAGTGTTTGAACGTGCAAGGGCAGGTATGTTCCTTTCCTTCCAATACCCAGCTGTCATCCCCGGCGTCCAGGTCGGGACATTCCTCAAGAAGTCGGTGGCTTCAGTCCGTGATGAGCCTCCTAAGGGCCGAGCATTCCGCAAGGAACTGAACGAAGCGATGGGCCAGTTAGAAATGGACAAGAGTTTCCTTTCCAGGTACGTCAATGACGGGTTCAGCGGCGGAGAGAAAAAGCGTTTGGAAATTTTGCAAATGATCCTCCTTCAACCAAGTCTTGCTTTGCTTGATGAAACTGACTCCGGGCTCGACATCGACGCTCTGCGCATCGTTTCCAAAGGAATCAACAAGATTGCACCTGAGGCCGGTTGCCTCATCATTACTCACTATCAACGGCTCTTAGACCATGTGAAACCACACTTCGTCCACGCCATGATTGACGGAGCAATTGTCAAAACAGGTGGACCTGAACTCGCATTAGAACTCGAAGATCGAGGCTACGACTGGCTGGATGCCGCTGCATGAGGTGATGAGATGAGCGAAGAAGCACTTGAAGCAGTTGGCGATTACCGATATGGTTTCCACGACCCTGAAAACGCTACCATTCGATTCGACAAGGGCCTTTCTGAACAAGTAGTCCGTGACATTTCGGCCTTGAAAGATGAACCTCAATGGATGACTGACATGCGGGTCAAAGCCTACCGTCATTTTGAGGAACGAGCAATGCCTGACTGGGGCAATTGCAACCTTTTGGAATCGATCAATTTCGAGAACGTCACTTACTTCCTAAGATCCTCTGACCAAACTGAAAAGAATTGGGACGACGTTCCTGATGACATCAAGAACACATTCGACCGACTGGGCATCCCTGAAGCCGAACAGAAGTGGCTTGGTGGTGTGACCGCACAATACGAATCCGAGGCCGTTTATCACTCGATTCGGGAAGACCTCGAAGAACAAGGTGTCATTTTCTTGGACATGGACACAGGTCTGAAAACTCATCCTGAATTGGTGAAGAAATTCTTTGGAACCGTCGTGCCTCACAGCGATAACAAATTCTCGGCCCTCAACACAGCAGTGTGGTCTGGTGGCTCATTCATCTATGTCCCAAAGGGGGTCCACGTCGAAATGCCGGTTCAGGCTTACTTCCGAATCAACGCCAAAAACATGGGGCAGTTCGAACGAACCCTCATCATCGCTGATGAAGGCAGCAGCATTCACTATGTTGAAGGCTGCACGGCACCAAGTTACTCGACCGATTCGCTCCATTCTGCAGTCGTCGAACTGATTGCCATGGAAGGAGCAAAAATCCGTTATTCTACAGTTCAAAACTGGTCCAACAACGTCTACAACCTCGTGACCAAGCGTGGTGTTGCTCATAAGAACGCCACAGTGGAATGGGTGGATGGGAACATCGGTTCGAAGTTGACGATGAAATATCCGTCCGTGCTTCTGAAAGGCGAAGGTGCGCATGCAGAAGTTATCTCGGTCGCCTATGCAGGCGATGGTCAACACCAGGATGCAGGGGCTAAAGTTCACCATCTCGCGCCAAACACCACCTCGAACATCCTCTCTAAATCGATCTCCAAAAACGGTGGTCGCTCGTCCTATCGTGGGATGCTCCAAGTGATGCCTAAAGCGACAGGCTGCCGCTCAAAAGTAGTTTGTGATGCATTGATTTTGGACGACGCCTCAAGGTCGGACACCTATCCAACCATGGAAATCGGAAATGCGACTGCTGACCTCGAACACGAAGCGAGTGTTTCCAAAGTTTCCAGCGACCAACTGTTCTATCTGATGAGCCGAGGATTCACCGAAGAAGAAGCAATGGGCCTGATCGTCAACGGTTTCTTCGAACCATTCACTCGCGAATTGCCAATGGAGTACGCTGTTGAACTCAACAAGTTGCTCGAGTTGGAAATGGAGGGGTCGATTGGATGAGTTACCAGCAAATGGCAGTCCCTCCGCGTTCGGCTCATTTGTGGCGCTACACTCCTTGGCCTCGTGTTCATCCAACGAAGGTCGAAGAAGTACCACAAGCCGACGGCATCCAGTTCTCCATCGAGGGCCAAGACGCAAACGCTTTCCAGCGGGCCTCTGATTCAGACGAAATCGCTCGGGTGTTTTTGGATGAGCTTGGCGGCACATCTTACCGGTTGGACATCAAAGGAAACGGGCAGGTCATCCACGTCCGTGCTCGAGCCTCAGGTCACATTGCAGTTGGTCACCTAAACTTGAATGTCAAGGGTGACGTCACCGTTCTTCTCCACCTCACTGGTGAGGCTGGATGGTGTGGCCTTCACATCACAGGGAACGTCAATCCAAACGGCAACCTCGGTTATGGTTTCATCAACGAACTCGATGCCAACACCAAGCTTTTGCGCTGCGAAGACTGGCTTGTCGAACGCGATGCCTCGCTCGAATCGGCAACGCTCTCTGTTGGTGGCTTCAATTGTAAATCAGACCTCCGGACGACCTTGAACGGAACCGGTTCTTCAATTCGTCAGGCCATCACCGCACACGGTCAGGGCGCCCGTCATGACGATCATCATATCGAAATTCATCACCTTCATGGCCATACTGATTCGGATCTTGTCACCAACGCAGCGTGTTCAGGAAGCAGTCATTTCGTAGCTACAGGGTTGCTTACAATTGCTGAAGGTGCCGATGGCTCAGACGCTGGCCAAGTGTTTCGCAACCTCCTCCTTTCAGAGAAAGCAAGGGCAGAAGCCATTCCAGAACTTGAGGTGCTTGCTGACGACGTTTCCGCAGCACATGGTGCGGCCAGTGCACCAATCGATCCCTCGCAACTTCACTACCTCATGTCTCGCGGCCTAAGTCGAGAGGAATCCGAATCAATGATCGTCAATGGTTTTCTTATTGATGCCTTTTCGAACCTCAAGAACGAAGCGTTGACCGAACAGGTCAGAACCCGATTAACTGTGCACCTTGAGTGTGAACTCAAGAGGTGATTTCATGGCAGTGCGTGACGATTTTCCAATTCTTCAACGGCTGGTGCATGGCCACCCGCTGGTGTATTTGGACAACGCAGCAACCACTCAAAAACCACAGGTTGTCATCGACGCAATGAGCGATTACTACACTCAATCAAACGCCAATGTCCATCGGGCAGTTCACACCCTTGCTGGTGAAGCAACCGATGGCTACGAAGGATGCCGAACCCGGCTCAAGACATGGTTCAATGCCGAGCGTGCCATCCTGACAAGCGGAACAACAGAGGCGATCAATTTGGTTGCACACGCCTGGGGCCGTGCGAATCTGGTCAAAGATGACGCAATTGTCCTCACAGAGATGGAACACCACTCGGATATCGTTCCATGGCAAATGTTGGCCGAAGAACGCGGGGTCGAAATTCGATATGTACCCGTGCTGGATGATTTTTCCCTCGACATGGACGTCTACGCAGCATCGCTTGATGGTGCAAAATTGGTGTGTGTCGTTCACACATCGAACGTGCTTGGTGTTCGCAACCCACTCGAAACCATCATCGAACTTGCTCACAATGCTGGGGCCAAGGTCTTGATCGATGCCGCTCAAGGGGTTCCGCACGATCGAATAGATTTCGAAGAATTCGGTGCTGATTTCATGGCGTTCTCTGCGCACAAAATGTGCGGACCAACCGGAATTGGTGCCTTGCTTGTTCGACCGGAAGTGTTCGAACAAATGGAGCCTTTCATGGGCGGTGGCGACATGATTGAAACGGTCACCATTGAAGGTTCAACCTACCAAACGAATGAGCACAAATTCGAGGCAGGCACGCCCCGCATAGCCGAGGCTATTGGTTGGGAAGCCGCTTTTGGGTGGATGGAACAATTGGATCTCGAGAGCGAGCACAAGCGTTTGTTAGGAATTGCTCGTTACACGGCAAAGGAATTACGAGCCCTTGGCATGACTGTTTACGGACGCCATGATGATATGGACAGTGCGGTCGTCTCTTTCCTGCACCCAACCCTTCACAGCGAAGACCTTGCTCACCTGCTTGATGCGGTTGGATTTGCAGTGCGTACGGGCCATCATTGTGCGCAACCCCTCCTCCACAGTCTGGGCATCTCAAGCACGGTTCGGGCCTCCTTTTACTTCTACAACACCATGGACGAGGCGAAACAGTTCGTCGCCCAAGTTGCAAAAATCTTGGAGCGATTTGCATGACCTACCCTGAGCAACTCGTTGAGTTGATCGAAGAGTTCCAAGATGTTGATGACCAAATGGAACGATTGGAAATGGTCTTTGAAATGGCAGATGAAGTCGTCTCTCTACCCGTTGAGGCGTGGTCGGATACAACCCGAATCCTCGGGTGTCAATCCGAAGCCCATGTGGCTGTGAACCTTGACCAAGGGAAGGTGTTGATGTCGGGTGGTGCAGATTCTCAACTGGTTCAAGGGCTCATGGGGATTCTCACAATTGCTCTCAACGGAAGTGCCCCCGCACAAGCCTTGCTCTTATCGCCTGAATTTGCCCAAGAAATGGGCATTCTTAATTCGCTGTCACCGAGCAGATCCAATGGATTTAGAAACATGTTCGATAAGGTGATGTTGGAAATACGCAGACTGGAGGCTTGAGCATGGTGGAAAAAGAAGACGTGATGCATCACTTAGACGAAGTGGAAGACCCTGAACTCGAACTCTCAATTGTAGAACTTGGACTTGTGTACGATGTCCGATTCGAAACAAAGGACGAAGGCTTACACGCTGAAATTGACCTGACCTTGACGTCGCCTGGTTGCCCCGCAGCACCCGAAATTATGGCTGCCACCCATCGTGCTGCTTTGTTGACCGACGGTTTGTCATCGGTGCACATTAACCTCGTATGGTCGCCACGGTGGGATCCAAAAATCCACGCAACTGA
>DAFX01000089.1 GCA_002495535.1 Euryarchaeota archaeon UBA433 | reverse complement strand
ATGAATCCGTACAAAATGGTCATAGCCGTTGCAAATCAGAAAGGCGGTTGTGCAAAAACGACCACCGCAGTCAACCTTGCGGCTGCATTGGCAAAAGGGTCCTCGAGACAAGGTCTGCCAAAAGCAAAAGTTTTGTTGATTGACCTTGATCCACAAGGCAACTGCGCAACCTCTTTTGGTGTTGAAAAGAAGAACGTCAAGAAGACATCCTATGACCTCTTGACCAATGATTCTGGGGAAGAGCTTCCGCTGATGGAAGAATACCTCATCGGGCCAGAGGAATTAACTGAATCCATGCAAGACGCCTGGAGCATGCGAAACAACAACAAAAAAGCACCAGATAGCGTCTCTGTAGGCCATCTATGGTTGCTTCCAAGCGATATACATCTCTCCGGTGCAGAAATTGAATTGAGTCACAAAATTGGCAGAGAAACGCGCCTTCGAGAAGCCCTCATGCCGATCATCGATGAATTCGATTACATCATCATCGACACACCACCGTCCTTGGGTCTGTTGTCCATCAACGCCATGTGCGCTGCGAACTGGGTGATGGTCCCTGTGCAAGCGGAGTACTATGCCCTTGAAGGGTTCAGCATGTTGATGAATTCAATCAAGATGATTCAACGAAGAATCAACCGCAATTTGAAAATTTTTGGCATTGCAATGACCATGGTGGATGCACGTTCGAAGCTCAGTCGTCACGTTTGCGACGAAGTCAACAAGAAGATGCCAAATAAACTGTTCAAAACCACCATTCGACGCCTGGTCAAGGTCGCTGAAGCCCCTTGGAGCGGTGCACCAACGGTGCTGCTGAACAAACCGACGAACTCTGGTGCAGGGGCTGGATCGTTAGAATATTGGACCCTAGCAAAGGAATTCCACCAACGCGTTCAGGAAATGCGTCGAGAGTTCGGCGTGAATGAAGAGCCACGCCTCTTGCGAAAGCGGAAAAACCGTTGAAAGGACCTTTCGAAGGCCCTCAAAAGGGTAGAGAAAACTCCATTTCCACAATCCATCCTTCGCGGGGGTTAAGTAGCCTTAGCAACGCAGTCATGAGCAGGGATTGCAATGACTGGTGAAGGAATGACCTCCGTAAGCGTGAGTTATGAAGTTCGAAGGCAATTGAACACTATGCGCAGCACAAGCGGCCACAAGAGCGTGAATGAACTTCTTCTTGATATGGTACGAGCGCACAAAATAGCCAAAATGAACGGCGAAATTGAGACCCTAAGAGAACGAATGAAGGCCGTTGCCGATGTTGAAATCGAACATTTGGTCGACCGTTTGAACTTGGCCCCTTTCAAGGTGTGATCGCATGATGGAATGGCGACCTGATGGCTACGAGTTTAATGCTCGTAACTTGGTGCGAGCCCTGTTTAGTGAAAATACAGATGAAGGACAATTGCTTGTTGCTGCTGCTTGCGGTCATGTCGAGATTTTTGCCAACTCCACCGCATGGAACGGGGTATTGTGGCTCATTATGAACACGCTCAAGGCGGATGGAAAACCCGTTTACACCGGAGAAGAACTCGGTGCTCTTCGAAAATCTCTACCGATTGTTTGGCGCTGATTGATTCACGAAATGGCTCGATAAGGGATGCACAGCACCTCGTTCAACTGCGACCCAACGTACGGTATCGTAAACCGCTTTTGCTCGCGTGTACTTGAGCAAAGCTCGGAGCTTATCTTTTTGTGAACCATTTTCTTTGCGTTCAAGGTATCGAAGGTGTTGTGTATTCATTTCAGATTGAACTTCTCTGATCAACTCTTCGATGTCGGATTTTTTGCGGTTGTACAAGCGCATGGTCTCGAACCAGGGATCGTGTTTAGTTGCTTTAGACATCTTCACGCGTGCGAGTGGTGACCATGTCACAAGGATGGTCTTGATACTCTATTGAGGCCTCTTTAGTTCACTTTTGCTTGTCCAGCCATTCCTGGCCGTACCATTTCCACTGATCCATGGTCCAACCTTCTGGCAGCCCCGTTTCTGGGACTGGGGGGCCATTCGATGGGGCGGCTGTTGGCGCAGGTGCTTCCGGGGCATCTGGCGTCGGAGCAGCGATTCCAGCAATGTCCTCAATGCTGTCTTCCTCTCCGTACAAGGACGTGGCGTCAATGACGGCAGGAGAAGATGTTTCATCGGTCAAATCATCATCTTTTTCGCTGAAATCGAGGCTTGCGATGTCATCGTCCCATGCTGAATCAGATTCTACACCCCCTCGTGCCGAGAGCCCTGCGGTACCCTCCAACGCTTCTGCAGATGCAGATTTAGATTTGTGATCGGGAGCGAAGGCAGTCCCGTACAGTTTCATGTTGGCCTTTGCCTTCCTGCGCTTACTGACGGCAGCAACGGCCACGATGACGAGCGTCAACATGACGAAAGCAACACCACTGACCGCAATGACTTGCTTGACGGTGTTGGAGTCAACGTCAGAATTGGTGTCAAGGAGGCCGGCATTCTTACTTGCGTTCCAAGCAGCGTACGAATAATCGCTTTCATTCACACCCTTATCCCTCGCTAGGTAAGCCTGATAGTCGGCACTGCGCCACCCCATACAGGCATCAGAGAGGTCGTCGAAGTTGAGCATGCAATGATCTTTTTCAGTTTGGATGAGGGGTTTTGTATCGTCATAATCAGCGTTCGAACCTACGCCGTCCTTGTCACCATCAAAGTGTTCATCTGGATTCGTTTCCATGCCAATGGATTCGGTTCGGTCAACCCAACCATCGCCATCGAGGTCTTCACAACCGTTGGATACGACTTCGACGAAACCAACAGCTGCAGTGGCGTTTGCCAACCAAGCTTTAGTCGAATTGCCAAATTCCCAAGGGCAAGCATCTGGAAGGAGTCCAGTGGTGTTATCGCCATAGCCATCTCCATCTTGATCGAGCCATTGTGTGCCTTGCGAAGGAAGGGCATCTGCCCCTTGCTCAACACCGAAGTTCGCATCTGGATTGGAGTAGCCATCAAGGTCGGTGTCAGGGCAACCGTACCGATCTTGTTTCGAGAACCCGTTTTGTGTCGGGCATGAATCAGGCATCAAGCCGTCTGGATTGCTTCCGTATCCATCTTGATCGCCGTCCTCCCACTGTGTTGGTTCATCCGGGAACATGTCACCGTTCTCACCTTGCATGTTGTCTCCATAGCCGTCACCATCTCGGTCCTGCCACTGATCTGCATTGTTTGGGAAGAGGTCACCATCGGTACCGGCAGGGTTGTCACCGTATCCATCACCGTCAGCATCGACATATTGTGTGCCGTCGTTAGGGAACTGATCGCCCATGTAGCCGTTCAGATTGTCTCCATATCCATCCATGTCTGCATCGCCCCATTGAGTGATTTCATTGGGGAATGCATCGTTTGTATCTGTAACCCCGTCACCATCGGTGTCAAGATCATAGAGTCGGATTTTGGAATTGGAAAGGAATGAAGAGACGATGAACACTTCTCCAGTGTAGGGTGAATTGGATCCGATGACCGTACCTTGGGAGGTGTAGGTTTCCCCTTCAGTAAACGTGGCTCCGTCAATCATAGTGAGTTTACCATTTTGAGTTCCAGCGATGTAGGTGCTGTTGTCAACTTCTTCGAGATGGACGACGGATGAACCATGACTCAAAGCCAATGTTTCAACCGACCATGAATCAGTGTCATAGCGATAGATCGCCCCGTTTGACGAGCCAACAATGAGGTGCCCGTCATGGTCTTGAAGCAGGGCGTTCACAATGCCACCTGGCTCTGTGAGGGTTGTCAGCAACGTTCCACCGTTGTCAGAAACGTGAACTTTTGTGTCATAACCGCCGAGGACCACGCGACCATCTTCCAACACCAGAAACGAGTTGAAACCGCTTTGAACTGGGGGTGAGTATGTGCCAGTTGCTCCTTCTGAACCATATTCTTCCGCACGCCTTCGACCCGCGAAGTGTGCCAGCCACAAATCACCCTCAGCATCCCAGTCCATATCATTAACAGGATCTGAAGTGGTAATGTTTCGATTTGCGATTTGGAGATCCATGTGAACAACCAAAACTCCAGCATCGTGCGCAACCGCAGTCAACAATTGGGCGCTGTCTAGACGAGCACTGTTGGCGCTCACATTGAGGTCGATGCTCCAAAGTGGCACCAGAATACCATTGCTAAAGGCATTGACACTTAGGTTTCCTTCAGCATCAACTGTGAGAATTGAGCCGTCGTTCATGGTTTGCCAGTGAACTAATTTTTCCGAGGTCTGATGGGTGTACCCTGCATCGATCAGCTCGACGTCGTTGGCTGCAACAGCGGGAGCAAAAGCCACCAAAGGAAGCATACTGAAGGCAATGAACAGTACGAGGAACCGGTTCATGCTCAAGGCCAAGCCCTCAATCAATATGAAGGAGCCGATGTTTGGTGTCAGCAGCTTTGGGGCAATCACGCCTCATCGTCGTCGTCTTTCTCAACATCCGGCTTAGCTGATTTCACATTCAATGGCGTGAGGCGACGGACCGGTGTGAGCGTCGCAGTCTCTGCTTCTTCTGATGCTTTGGAGGCCTTACCACGCTTGATGTTAGGCGGCGCACCACGTTCTTTCTTTGGAACAAGTTGTGGAAGTACTGGCTTCAATGTCGTGGTGGCCACAACCGCAGGGGTAGAGGCTGGAGACAGCACGGTGGTGACTGGACGCAAAACTGCAGTATCTTCCGCTTCGGAATCAGAAGCCTCTTCCATAGCAGGGGCTGCTTCGACACTTTCCTCCAGCGGTTGGATTTCTTCAGCAACGGCCGCCTCGACCTCAGCAACTGACTCTGGAACTTCAGAGACTGGAGCCTCAACCTCCTCAAGGCTTGGAACTGCTTCTGCCTCTGAGGCTGGGAGCGGCACGTCATCGAGTTGTGGTGATGAAGACGGTTGAACCAGAGCGTTGATCGGTTGCAGTGGCTTTCGGACGACCCTGGGCTGTACTGGTTGAACCAAAGATGGAGCTGCCGATGCTCCCAATGGCGCCTTAATTGGCTTCACCAATGGGGCGCCTGGCATGGTCAATGGTTTGGAACTGGTCGAGGGAGCACGCATACCTGCCAAGCCCATTCGTGGTTGTTGTGGGGCTTGACCACCAAGCATGCCACGCATTGGTCGACCGGCGGCGGCGCCAAGGGCGTCGGGTCGAGCACCCAATGCCGATGGGTCCATGCCGGCTGCTGTTTGTCCCGGAGCGCTTTGGCCAGAGATGGATTGCATCCACATTTGTCGCTTTTCTGCCCGAGTGTCGGTCGATTGTAAATCCCTGAATTCAGCTTCACGGGATCGATAGGTTTCTTCTTCCTGATCGATTTCTCCCTGGACTTGCTTGGTCACAGCCTCTCGCATCTTGTCCTCAGCCATTTCCTTGAAGGCGTCCATCTTTTCAGTGAGGCCTTGCAATCGATTGCGTATTTCAGCCCGCTTAAGGCCGAGTTGTGCTTCGATTTCTGCACGGATGTGTGCTTCTCGCTTTCGAACATCGATGAGGGCCTTGTTGCGCATGATTTCTTCACGCTTGTCCAGTTGTCGTTCAAGTTGGACTGCAACTTCCTCTTCCTTGCGTTCTCGGAAAGCGTTGAGTCGCTCTTCCATATCGACTTCGAGTTCGAGAGAAGTTTCTTCCTTGAGCAGGTCGAGATCGGTCTCGAAGGTCAAGCGCTCGTTGCGCAAACCTGCATCGACTTCGGACATGATTGCCTTTCGAGCAGATGCTTCACGGGATTGGAATTCAAGTTCAAGACGTTCGGACCAGTCGGTTTTCTTCGAATCATATTGCGTTTCGAGTTGTGTTCGAAGTTCTGCCTCACGCTCGTAACGGAAGCGTGCAAGCCGATTCTGAATTTCTGCCTCTCGTGCGTGTCGATACGAACTGAATTCCTCATCCATACGAACTTCGAGTTCAACCTCGACATCGGCTTTCAGCGTTCGGGAAATATCGTCGATAGCCTTGGAGAATGTGATGTCATACTTCTCACGCAATCTTGATTTTCGCTCCGCCAATCGTTCTGAATGACGAGCTTGCAATTGCTGTTCGATCTCGACCCGGAGTTCATCACGACGACGCGCAATTGCAAGTTCCACGTCCTCTCGCATTCGCTCTTCCAAATCATCCGTTTCCTGACGAAGACGCCCTTCAAGTTCGGATTGGAGTTGTTCTGCAATGTCCTCTTCCAAGCGTAGACTTCGACGCTCGTATTCCGACTTGAGACGGGCTTCTCGCTGCTTAAGACGGGTGCGGAGTTGTTGTTCTAGGCGTGTACGAATGCCACGGCGGAGTTGCTCTTCTCGTTCGGCAAGGCGAGCACTGTGACCTTCTTCCAAACGGGAAATCTCGCTGGCCTCCATGTCACTGAAACGGCTTTCCATTTCATCTTCGATGTCGGCTTCAATGCCTCGAATCCGTTGCTGAAGTTGTTGATTGAATTCGAGCGACAGTCGTTCTTTTTGAATGTCCAAACGTTGCCGGTGCTCCTCGTGAAGTTGGGCTTCAATTTGCGCCTTCAGTTGTGTGCGATGTTCCTCAAGACGGCGATCTTGTTCGACCTCGAATTGATCGCGCATGGCGTCCAACTGACGGTTGAGTCGCAGGTCAAGTTCACTTCGCATTCGAGACTCTTCTCGAGCGAGTGCGTCTTTTTCGAGCAGGCTCAAATCTTGCTCCATCGCTTCCCGCATTTCCTTCTCGAGTTGATCAAGGGTGAGTTCGTGTTGAACTGCTAAATCGGCTGCAAGCGCCTCTTGCATCACAGAAACTCGCTCGGCAATTGCTTGCTGACGGAGTCGACGTTCCCGCCGCAAGTCTGCTCGGAGTCGTTCTTCCTGACGGAAACGAGCCGAGGTCATTGTGGCTTGATCAAGTGAGGTAGTGGGGGTGGAGGTGAATTGAGAACGCAGTGCGGAGAGTGCTACTTTGTCAGCATTCTCACGCTTCTTGCGTGCTGCATCGAGTGCCTCATTACTCTTGCTTGCGCTCGGTAACATCGTATCCCATCCACTGTTTCATGCTCTTCTCATCATAGATAAGGAGCGCGACGAGTGAAGGGCGCTGGAAGGCTGTTTTGGGGGGGGTTTTCCGAACCCAACAAAACGGGAAGGCGGGTTTTGTTTTGTCACGCCATCAGCCGTCAAAACTTGACGTTAAAGGCTGTGTTGCAGGCTGGACAATCAATCCTGCGTGCACCTGGCTTTCGCTTCATTCGCAATTGCCGGTCACAACCGGGGCAACTGATTTCCACTTTGGGTATGTTTGGAGTGAGTGTGAAGTGATGAGCACAAGAAGCACATTTCAGGTGTGCCGGACGCTTGTCCACCCCGACGATAAGGACCTTGCCACATTCAGGGCAGCCCACTTTTTCATCCTGCCACTTCTTGCGAGTGATTGGATGGTCAACACGGACCTTTGCATCACAAAGAGTGCACTGGATTTCACCAAGACCGCTCGGCAACAACCCGTCGCATTTTGGACATGTGAGCGCTGGCGGGGCCACACGAGATTCAACGGTTGACTCTTCGCTCATGGACTTCCCTCTGGGTCTTTGTTTTTGATTTCTTGCTCTGAGCGCAATCAACGCTTCTTGGCAATCAGCACGATGCTTTCTGGTAGAAAGTTCCAAGGCATATCCAGCGGGATTCCATGCTGCTGTGCAAGCATTTCAAGCATCTTCTTTGCACCAACTTGGTCCCTGGATCCTTCCAAATGAATCACGCGAATTTCACCGCCCTGGTCGACCGCAGCTTGGAGCACTGGTTGGGACTCAAAAGTCGATTGGGAAGGTTGCTGGGGGCTTGGAGGCGCTGCTAGGGCCGGCGAAGCATGCAAGAGTTCTGGAAGGGGGACCGTCGCTGCACGGCGCCACCATCGCGCTCGCCCAACATCTCGATGGTTCTCAATTAAATCCAATGAAGCAAGTTTCTTCATGTGATGGTAGAGGTTGTAGCGGTCGATCTCAAGTTGGGTTTCAATTTGGACCGTACTCAGTTCCTCTTGATGCGAGAGAGCGAGGTATATGGCTCGTCGCGTAGGGTGGGCAAGGGCGGTTGTGACTGGGTCTGCTCGTACTCTGGCCATCTGCTCACCATGAAGGAAGAGCCCCCTCTATGGTTTGAAGATGCCGCGTACTTCGGCTCTCAGGACGTAATGTTCGAACGCAACATAATGAACGCTTCTTTTGTATCCCGCCATAGTGAGATCAAGATGTTTTTCAAAAGAGAAAAGCCGCCTTCTGTACCCGCAAGACGCGCACCGTTGAGAATCACAAGAATCACAGATGCTTCATGGATCAAGACTCCGACCCATAATTCGTCGTACATCTGGGCAATCACCGCGGCGACGAGGGCGAGGGTGATGCCGACAGAAATCCACAGGTTACCAACCAAGATTCGTTGGGCTCGACGGGTCAAGTCAATCAGTTCCGTGAGCATCTGAGGGTTCTCGCCGGGCACCAACACATCGGCTGCCTCAAGGTTGACCGTTTCTCCACTTCCAACCGCAACACCGACATCGGCTACAGCAAGCGCTGCCGCATCGTTAAATCCATCACCTACCATCATGGTCACGTGAGTTTGAGATCTGCTTCGAACCCAGTTGACCTTTTCTTCAGGCGACAAACCTCCGTGCGCTGCTTCTTCTGGTAATCCAACACTCTTCGCGAAGGCTTTGACCGCTGCTTGATTGTCACCGGAGAGAATTTCGACGTTGATGTTCCTCTTGAATAACTCAGGAATCAGTTGGACGCTACCGTCTCTAGTGTCGTCATGGATGAAGGTAAACAAAGCGAGGGCCTCACCATTCCTTGAAAGTAAACTCGCACCATGACCCTCTTTCTCTGCCCCTTCATAGGCTTCCTTGAGTTCCTTTGGGACGGTGATTTTCAGATCAACTGCCCGGTCGTAGCGAATGAAAGCGACATCTTTACCGCCAACTTTCCCTTGAATTCCTGCTTCAATGTCGGCAAGGGCGTTGACTTTGGTCGGTTCTAAGCCCTGGGCGCGAACATAATCTTTCACAGTCATAGCATAGGGGTGGGATGAGCGGGCTTCCAAACCTGCTGCCAATCGAAGCGAAGCATCTTTTCTTCGACCCTTTGCAAACACGACCTCGCCAATCTTAGGTTTGCCAGAGGTGAGTGTTCCTGTTTTGTCCAACAAAATATGATTGACTTTTGAAAGCCTTTCAATCACATCTCCACCGCGAGTGATCGCACCGATATGAGCGGAACGGGCAAGCGCTGCGGCATGTGGAACGGGGGTGGCGAGAAGCAAGGCACAAGGGCAAGCAACAACCCATAACAGCAGGATAATCTTCCAATCATCAGGGAACATCAACCACCAAATTACGAACGCCCCGAACAGGACGATTGGCACCCAAATTGCAGTAAAACGCTCGATGAGGTTATGCAGGCGAGGTGGTTCTTCTCGGAAGGTGTGAACCGCGTCGATGAGCCCAGAAAGTCTCGTGTCTTCGCCAACGGCCGATACTTCGACCACCACTGGGCCGCGAGCAAGCACAAGGCCTGCCTGAATTTCATCGCCCTCGGAAATCTCTACAGGCACAGATTCACCAGTGAGGGGAGCCTTATCCAAAGCGCCATACCCTTCAACGACGGTACCGTCAGCAGGAATGAGTTCTCCACTGCGAATTTCAATTCGGTCGCCGATTCGCACGAGTTCAATCGGCACTTCTTCATACTCAGCGTTTGCTTCAGGTCGTCCGAGACCATCTGCTGCAACAAGCGGAGCAGGTGCCGCCATGGTCAGGGAGAACGAACCAGAGGACAAGGCGGAAGTAATGCCTGATGGGGAGGGGGAGGGAGTTGTAAGTTTGCGTGCTTTTCGAGGAAGACGGTCGAGCCCCCCCTGCATAGCATTGCGAGCTTGCAACAGCGCATCTCCTTCAAGATGGGCCGTAAATGCAACCAGGATTGCGACGATGAGGGCTTCCTCCCACATGCCTAATATTGCCGCCCCAATCACGGCGAGGCTTGTCAGGACTTGGAAGCCCATTTGCCGGTTGACAAGGCTGGCAAATGCTTCCTTGAACATTTGACTGCTCCCGACCAAGAGACCCGGTAAGGCAATGATTCCTAGGAGTGTATGGGACCAACCAAGAATGTCTCCGAGAATGACGAGCCCCAGCAGTGGCAAGGCGATCCCGCCACCAATCAATCGCCATTGATCGGGGCGAATCCTGTTTGATCGCGCAGGAGAAAGAGTGAATGATCCACCAATAAGATGTTCCAAGGCCTTCGTTCGCTTCTCTAAAAGAGCGGGCGATGCGTCCGGTGCAAGTTGCAGAATGATTCGGTCATCGTCGCTCAATTCAACATCCAAAACACCCGGCTGTTGCCTGAACAATTTACCCAATTTACGTCGTTCAAGTCCGTTTCGTTTTGCGACGCTGGATGCCTTCACCCCAGAGAGTTCGAGGTGTTCAACATCAGGAGCGTGACCAAGCGAGCGCAACACCGAGGAAACTTCGGCAATATGGCCATACTCAAGATCAACCTTGAGGCGGACCGTCCCCGCAGTGGCTGAAACATGGATGTCATTGGCTTGGTGCAGGGTATCGAGAGCACGCGTTGCTTTGCTGGCACAGTCAGGACAGTCCATACCAATCAGTGGCCAGCCCAGTTCGTAGGTACCAGTGGCTTGTTCAACAACCAATGTGTCAACGATTTCGGCTTCGATAACGGGTTGTGAGGGAGGTTTAGCGGCTTTCTTGGCAGAGGGCTTTTTCTTAGCGACGGCCTTTTTGGAAAGTTTCGCAGGTTTTGGCACTGGGGGTTCTTCTTCAAGAGACAAAAAAATGTCATCTTCCCCCTCGCTTCCCATATCTTGAGGGGGAGGCGCCACCCAAATAAGACCTAGCCTTTCCTCTCCGAAAAAAGGGTGACTGCCTAAGAAGGCCAAGCCAATCTTTACGCTAACTTCCGTCTTGGCAGGAGCATGGAGTGGCTCCCCGCAGGCTGGCGACCAAAGGTGGTAGCTGTTGATATTGACGGCACCCTCACCGATGGAAAGAAACAACTTGACACGGGAGCCATACACTCCTTGCGCAGGCTTGAAGCGGCTGGCATCCCAGTCATTCTAGCAACTGGAAACGTTCGAGCCATCACCTATGGATTGTGGCGTTTCCTCAATTTGAGCGGACCGATTTGTTGTGAAAATGGAGGCGTTTTGTGGCACAAGGCATGGGGCGGTCCAATCGTACGAGCCGATGGAAAGGAGGCAAAAAGGGCGGCTGAGTGGCTTGCAACTCAAATTGACGGCCTCGATTCAAACGGCATCGAAACCAACGCGTGGCGGGAGAGTGAATGGTGTCTTTTCCCTGATGAAGACCTCGAAGCAGTGCAGGATCATATCGCTGCAAGTGAATGGGCACATCTCTCCGTGGTGCGAACTGGTTTTGCGATTCACCTCATGGAGCCACATCTTTCGAAAGGAACTGGTTTGGAAGCCATGTTTGAGAAAATGGGGTGGTTGGCTGAAGATTTACTCTGCGTTGGGGATGCGCCCAATGATTTACCCATGTTTGAATTCGCTCACTGGGCTGTAGCGGTTGGAGGTGCGTTTGAACAAGTCAAGCAAGCTGCCGATGTTGTTTCACCGCTTCCTCACGGCTCAACCTTCGAACCGCTTGTAGACGCTATTTTGAGCCCTGTTTAGGCCTCAATGGGCTAAAAAAAGCACCTTTGAAGGATGGATTAAAAAAACAGTCCTTGATATATTGCTGTGAGGGACTGACTACCATGGCACTGGAATGTAACATCGATGCGGCTGGTAAAGCAGCCCGACTTATGGGAGGAATCGCCGCCGTCGCTGGCGGTACAATCATGCTCGCCATTGCGGGCCTAGGCGCCTTGGACGGAACCATCTGGTGGCTCCTTGCTGGTGGCGCACTCGCAGGTGGTGCATTCTCTATCTTTGAAGCACGAGCAGGCTGGTGTGTGGTCAGAGCAATGGGCATCCGCACCCCGCTGTGAACGCAAAACCTCCTTTCATAGACCTTGAAAGATCGACCATAGAGGTCAAAATGTTCGTTTTTGATGCCGGGGGCAGGATTCGAACCTGCGAAGCTTTACGCAGAGGATCTTGAGTCCACCCCCTTTGACCGCTCGGGAACCCCGGCTTGTGGTCACCGCTCGGACCTCCTGTTCTTGACTATTGCTCTTCATCAAGGTCGTCCAAATCTTTCGGCCGTGGCGGAGGGGCACTACGTTCGAAAAGGGCCGCATCCACCTGTTTCTGAGTGAATTCAGCCATGGCTTCTCGTCGACGATAGATGCTGAATCCGAGCACTCCAGCAGCAAGGATCACGACCAATGCGGCAAAACCAATTGCATCAAGTCCGCCGCTTGTAGCGTCCTGTCGGGATTGAACTTCACCCATTGGCAACGGTATGTTTCCTGTCACATCGACCAGTTTGACGCTGAGCCCCAAACGACCAGTGGTCCATGTTTCGACGCTCCAATTGTGTTCAACCCACGTGCCAGGTTCGAGGTGAGATGTGTTGCGCTCGAGAATACGGCCATCAGCATCAATCAGGTGGACCGTCGTGCTTCCGTTGACTAAGCCTTCATTGGCGATGCGAACAAAGATGGTGATGTTCTCCCCCACGCTTGGACGGTAGGGCGTCACAACGATGTCATCAAAACGAGGTTCGAACGCAACCCACCGGAAGGTGGGCGTCATTGGTGCTTCTTCGGTGCCAAAACCAGAAAGATCGCGCCCTGCCAAATCAGAGCCTGAAAACCACACCTCTAATCTGTCTGTTCTTTCAAGCGTCACCGATTCACTCGGGCGCATGTCGATTGTTCCCGAATAAGTGTTCGTGGTGCCGCTGCCCGCTGACCTTTCAACAGCGCTTGAGCCCGTGCTGCCCTCCAAGACCTGACCGAGCCTGAGGAAGTGCCAGTGTATGTTCATTGATGCGTTCCCAAGACCTTCCTGATCGCTCACGATGACGATGATGTCTTGATCGTCCAAACGATCAGAATCGACAATGCCCAGGGTTCCTGGAGGAACCGTCAATTGGGGAGAAAACCGATCAATCGAGAAATTAAAACGCTCGTCATGAAGAACGAGTGAGTCCTGTACGATGACGTCAATAAACCCTGAATTGTGTTTCACAACGGTGTCGTTGAGCGTGAGGACCGAGTTGCCAAAGCCAGCGTCATCAAACGAAATATTGGAGCCAATCGAACGTTCACCATCGGAAAGCACAATCTGTGCAGTGATTCGCTCAGGGATAAATTCAGCCAAAACATTGGTGTTGACGTGCCTCAACGCGATCGTCAGGTTCAATTCATCGTTGCGATGCAACCAAAAATGGTGACCAACCACGCTACCAATGGGTGAAGTCAGGTCTTCAAATTGAATGAAAGACACCTCGAGCTGGGACGAAACATGCCAAGCGAAAATGCTGATTTTTGACAAGCCTAAGCCCAAGTCTTGCCCTTCATCAAACACTTTGAGCGAAGGAATCGCGGCTTCTGTCAGTGAACTCGAATCAAAAGACCATGCGAGTCGGAAGCTGATGGACACAGACCACATTTGTTGCAATCCTTGTTGCGCAACCGATACCGTTGGTGCAAATTCGAAGCATTCTAAATCATAAAAAATCTGCTCTGTCCGAGGCTTGTATTCGATGAAGCACATGTTGCTTTGATCCCTGCCCAGCAGAGCCAATTCAAGTTCGTCCAACGAAGTGATGCCGTTGCCATCGGTGATTGTAAAAGCAAAAGTATGCTCATGCCCCAACAGCAATTTACCGTTCAAAGCATCGAATTGCAACGATGAGGTTTCGATGAGAGCATCGTATCGTTCCTGCACAAAGACCGTACCCAAGTCTTGAGATTCGCCAAACGTGCCTCCGCCCTCTAACATGTTGCCTGCCAAGTCAAACGCCTCGATGACCACGCTTGCCTTTCCAGATGAAGCCCCCCCCGTGATGTCAAGCCAAGGCAAAAGAGGAAGGTCGATCACCGCCTCTGTCAGACCGAGGTTGAAGGATACCGTTTGTACGACATACTCATCAGCGTCCATTTGCCCGTCCAAATTTGAATCGTCTCTGGATTCCAACCAGGTATGAAGAAGAAGGGAATTCGCCAAGCCTTCCTCGTCTTCGAGGGTGACCCTGAGGGCCACATCTTGGCCTTTCATCCAAATGTGATTGTCAGCTGGCGCATAACCACCTGGATCAAGAGCGAGCAAGGAAATGGTATTCGGTGCTACGCGATCGAACAGGAATGGAACATCGTTCGACCTTGAGGTGAAATCTAGACTTGTCGTTGCAACCACATCGCTTGGACCCCTTCGTTCAATGTGTGGAGATACCAAAATTCGAGTGCCTGAAGGCACTCCTGCATCCTCTGATGGTGTCGACAACATCACTGAGAAGTGTCCATTCGCATCCACTTCGCTGAACCAGGAAGCCGTCCATTCAACCTGGTCACTTGGCCATTCATTTGGGCCGCCACTTTGGTTGATTGGTGGCACAGCAACCGCATCAATTCGAACCTCGGCCTGCCCCTGTGCGACATAGGCCTGTGCAATACCTTGGAAACGGACGGCTCCCGACGCTTGCATGGTTTGGTTTGCACTCAGATGGAACGGCCATTGGGGGTTTGACCAATCGTTCAAGTTTCGTTGATTCGCGTCCATCAGGGAAAAGTCAACAACCTCCAAATCGTTTTCGATTTCATTGAACCCCGTTTGGCGGTGAAGGTGGGCAGGGCCCGTTGACAAGCCATCGACATCGGTTCCAAACGCAAGAGCGTGCACATCATCGATGTCATCAAACGCCCAGGTGCTGGTCAGTGACCATGTTACGTTGCAGACATTCATCGAACAACTGACCGATGAGTTTTGCGAAATGAGGTGGGCGTAAGCCACTCCTGCCAACTGGCGAAATTGAGGTGTCGAATCGACATCGATCACCTCGAGGTGAACGACTGCGTCGGATTGGTACTTTGTTGGTGAAAGCATGAACTCCACCTTCGTGAAATCTGGGGCATCAAGACTCGGTTGGTTGGCATCGCCGCGCCAGTGCTGTGTTTCGAAAACGACGGTTTGGCCCGGCAACCAACGAACGTGTGCAATCGGTGAGATTTTGTCGACGAGAGCCGGTTGGGTGGTTGCGCTCAAATTCACCTCTATTGAACCAGTTCCAGTCGTAGCATAGAGCGGCAGCACGACTGTGGAAGAGGCGTTGGTGGCTGTGAAGTTTGACGCGACTTGATTGAGAAGTTGTTGAGGAAGTGAGTTGACGATGTGTTGGTGTGCGGGGATGAACACGGCCTGGCTAAATTGCACAGAAAAATTACCGCTCATCGTCATTGGGAAATGACACAGAGCGAGGTTCGCTTGACCTGGTTCTGGTGCGGGTACGCATACCGCGTCGTGAGTGATGCGGTCCTGACGAACGCTTTGATTGGAAGAAAGCGTGAGCGTTGGTCCTCCTTGTTGGAATTCAATCGCCCCAGAAGTGCTATTCCCTGTCATTTCCACCAAGACTTGCATTGTATAACTCAGCGATGCTGGAGTGTAGGGGTCGCTGATCGGCAGGTACCATGAGAGATGAGCAGATTGGGTGCCATTTTGAACCAGTTCCACTGAACCATTGGTTGCGGCGTTCAGCCCACTTTGAGTTCCGTTCACTGCATAAAGCCCTCGAGTCAGACCAAAACTCGAGCCAGCCGATGATGCTGGCCATTCAAACAAAGTGGTGTTTTCATTGCCCAAAGTGATGTGAGGTGCCCGCGGTTCCAAAGCACAACGAGGCTCGAATGTGAATCCCTGGGATGCATCCCCACCAACCCAACTCAGAGCTATTTCAGTTTCGAACACCGGGGTTGTGCTTTTGGTCAAGGTTCTGTGGAGCACAGGAGGTTCCAGTGGGGCGTAGGTCCACGCCTCAAGGGCGAAACCCGAATGGGTTGCTGAGAGGTTGTCGCCATAGGATTCAACGATGAAGGTTTGAAACGGACAAACCGATTCAAAATCCCAGATCAATGACGCAGCAGAGGAGGCGGTAAGAAGCCCGTCGGAATCGATGTTGAGGTTGCTAAGCCCCACACCAGGGTAGGGCGCATTGCGGTGGTGGTAGGCGTCATAGTAACCGACTGAGCCGATGTTCAAGCGTGCAAGGGAAGGGGTGAGAAGTGGGTCATTTGTTGTCAGATGAGCGCGAATGCTTAGCGAGAGGTGGTGGTCTTGATCGAAGGCCAGATCAATCGGGAGCGTACGATTTTCATAGCCTACAAGCACCGTTCCGTTGGCGTCTAAAACATCGAAACGAATGCTGGTGTTCGAGGGTTCAGAGACAAAACCATCGACGCTCCCCCAACCAAAATGTGGGTTTGGGTGAATCGGGTCTGAAACCCAAGTTCCAGATGGTTCATAGACGTCGATTTCAATACCAGCATCGTCAATATACCAGCCGTCTAATTCGATGAGTTGGTCAGAAAAGAATGTGAATCTGGCACGGACATCTGAACCAGAAAGATTGGATAAATCAAAAGTTTTGAGGTCAAACCCGCGTTGCACATTGTGGCAGCCGCCCACCACCTGAGACCCATCAAAGATCCCTTCACCAAACAGCGGAGAATTGCTGTTTACGGTCGATATTTGATCGTGGAAACCGTTCAAGGTTGGGGGCAAAAACCACCAGGATTCGCCGCCGTCGGTGGAGATTGAAACGGCACCGCCGTCCCAACTCGATTCGGTACACACCCAACTTCTGAAGGTGAGGCGGGCGGTCGAATTTTCGGGCAGGGAATATTCTGGAGTATAGAGATGGGTGAGCATGTTGTTGCGGTATTCATCATCCAAGTAAATGCCAGCACCGTTCGTACCTGAATGCCAGACACCAGGACCAAAACCAGAAGAGTTTGAGGTGACACCTACATCCCATCGCCTGTTCGAAACTGCATCAAGAGACCAACCTGCAGGCAGTTGGAAATTGGTTTCGAAACCTTCAGTTGCTAACGTTTGGCCGTTGTTGCCGAAGGCTTGCGTCCATTGCCATTCATTTGGGGCTGAACCATCGTAGGTCAACCAACCGTCAGCAGATCCATTGTTGAGCGATGGTTGTGTGGTGAAATTTGCAAGGACTGTTTTGCTTTGAGAAGCGGTTCCACGATTCAGCCATACGCTGACATCATCGATGAAAACGCCCTCCCAGCCGCTTGATGCCGTACCTCCGAAATTGTTGTTTGCGTTGGTCTGAACCCAGAATCGAAGCAGCACATTGCTAACGTTTTGTGGTGCTATCGTGTTCCAAGGAAGCGAATACATCACGGGGCACCATGCGTTCGAGGAATCAGGTCCGTTGAAGAACACACCATTGCACAAGGCCCCGTTGTTAGGATGACCTGGATGATTTGAAATCGGAGAAAAACTTGAGCCATTGTCAAATGAAATCCATGCCGTGAGATGATCTCGTGTACCGCCTTCAATGTCCCAGTTTGATGAAATTTCAAGTTCCACAGTTTGACCGGTCTGGTTCGAAAAATCAAGAGACAACGCTAGTTGGCCGCCTGCATTTGGCAAATAATTACCAGACAGATTTCCGTGGAACCATGCACCGGGATTGTCCCCTTGATTGTTCAGGACAACTTCGTCCACGAACCATCCGCCTCGAGGGGCTTGAGAGGTACCGGTTGCATAGCAGAACTTCACTTCAATGGAGTCCTGAAGGGAGCTGACATATGGGTCAAGAAGGAAGGTGGCATTGGTCCATTCTGGAGAAGCACCGTTCCAAACAGATGAGGGGGCAATTGGGTTGCTCGATGTAGCATTGTAAGCGTCAATCGGGGGTATGGGAGCCCAAGCCCCCAAACTGGTTTTGATCTCTACCCATGCTGCGTCGTCGGAATTTAATGCCAACCAGTGATCGAAATACAGGGTGTAATTGTTGATGAAGTTCGGAGTTTCATATGAAGGCGAACGTATGCATCCGGTCATGTTGGCAAGAAGATCCCCTTCACCACGAGTGGATAGAGCGCTTGGTGTTGACGCGGTGAGAGGGGGTGCGTTGGTGCCCGAACCATTGATTGGAAGAAGCATCCCCGATTGAGTGGTGAGCGGATCGATGTGTGGTTGAACGATGACCCATGCTTCATGATCATCACCAACGCCCATCCACCCTGAGGCGGTCCGAACTGTGGATTCGAAATCTGTGATGGTCCCAAGCGATGCTTCGGTAGCCAGCGTCAACTGCCCTCCATGGCCAATCCCGTTGGTGTTAAGGTGGGTGCCATTCCATTGATTTGTGGAGGAAACGCCGTAATTGGTTCCGTTGGCATCACTACTCGACCATAGTGGTTCAACGGTAAGACGACCACCGGTGAGGGTTCTGTTTGCATCGAACACCAGTGCATCATCGATCGAACTGAGCACCGAGGTTGTGTTCTGTGCAGGGAAGAATTCGATGAGGTCCGTGCCGTGGTTCTGTTCTTCACTGGACCATGAAGGCATTTCTGCGTTGGTCACCATTGGGCTCAAGCCGGTGGCGATCATCAAGACAACAAGAGCACAACACACGCGAATCGGGCCGTTTCGTACGGCTGATTGTCGCTTTTGTGACTTCACTCAAGACCACCTCGCTAGAGCGAGGTGAGCCATTCGATATGAAGCAACGCACATCATGATTCAGGCTTAGGCAATGAAGGGTTCAAAGTATGTCGGCCATACGCCTAACCGATGTCGTCGCTCGGCAACCTTGACAGCGCTCAATCGCGTGAGGTTGAGGAACAGCTGTTTTCGACGCATCGGCTTCAATCTACCCGTCATATGCCCGTTGCTTTGCCACGGCCGGACTTTTGGAAGATGGTCAAAAGTTTGCTCAATACACTGGATTTAGAGATTCAATCAATGCTGATGAAAGGCATCACCGGTATGCGGCTCCAGAACCTACAGAAGCGGCAAGCCAACATACGCCATATTGCATCAGAACTGGCCCGCAAACGCACCGTCGCCGTTGTTCAACACACGGCATCACAATCGTTGCGCAGCGCCTCGCAACACGGTGGAGCTGCACAGGAATTGCCCGCCCTTGATTGGCAACGCCACGATCCTGCTGAGAAGGCGTTTTACCATGCGGTTCAAATTGCAATGGACCGGTTCAAGATGGAAGTCGATTGGTCTTCGATGCAAGACGGTCTAGCTGGAGAAGGCATCGCTTTGCCAAAACGCCATGCACCTGGAACCATGCAACTCGATTCGTTCACAGAATCAAACATCACTTCTCGACCGCCACCTGCGCTTGCTTTTGAGGACCAAGGGCCCGAGCCGCTTCCCGAAGCAGACATCGATGAGGAGCGCTTGATGGGGCCGGATGAATGGCCAGATTTGGACGAATATGTCCATGCCGATCTGGATGAACAGGCGCCGGTTTCGGCCAAAACCCCTAGCGACGCTGACGATGAGATGATTGCTTTCATGGGCAATTCAGACGGAGCAAAGCATGCAGCTGCCATGGAATTAGCCCCCTCGAAGCAACCTGCAATTTCACTCGATGAAGCGTTTGAAGCGCCAGAAGAAGGAGACAGCGACGTCAAAGAAGTGGAACCAGAAGATCCTCCAGCCTCGCCATCATTGATCCGTATCCGAGTCTTGATGACAAGCCCCGAGCCAATCGTTACCGCATCGGGTGAATCGTTGGCTTTGGAAGCAGGGGACGTACACTTTGTTGACCAGGACTCTGCGGATTGGTTGATTGAATCCGGGGTTGCTGAAGCAGCAGCACTTTGATACACGGTTCAATTGAATTGAACAGTCAAGGCATCTTCATGCCACGAAGCAGCCTTACGGCATGACGTTTGTAGCGCATCGGTTTCGATGATCGAACTCAGTTCACAGAGCGCATTGAAAGTTCAATGCTGACTGTGTCAGGGATTGGGATACGGGTGACTTGGCGAAGAGCCGATTCATCCTTTCCGGACGTGATGTCCATCTCAAGTAGACGCTTGTGAACACGAAGTTCCCAGTGGTCATAGGTTTCGACGCCTTCACCATCTGGTGCCTTGCGAACAGGGACGACCAAACGGCGGGTAGGCAATGGGATAGGGCCACGCAGGGAGATTCCACCATTGTCGCAGATGGCCTTGATTTGGCCAGCAACTTGATCGATATCACTGTGGTT